>JANXYE010000273.1 GCA_025350285.1 Chloroflexota bacterium | reverse complement strand
CTTCGAGGCGGGCGATGAAGTACTTCTGGAACTCCACCTGCCCGCGGGCAGCCTCGAGATCGCGTTCCGGCGTGATCATCCCACCGAGCGGCAGGACAGCGTCATCCGACCACTGCTTGAAGCGGCCGAGGTCGTCGCGAGAGACGCCGAAGGCGTCCGCGATGACGGTCAGCGGCAGACCGATGGCGAACTGGGAGACGAGTTCTACCTCCCCATCGTCGATGAAGGCATCAACGAGTTCGTCGGCGATGGCGCGAACGCTTGGCTCCATGGCTGCCACCCGCCGGGCTGAGAACGCCTTGTTGACGAGGCTCCGGTAGCGCGAATGTCCCGGCGGGTCGTTGGTGACCATCGTGTTCACGACCGGGACGGCTTCGCGCAGGATCGCTTCCTTTGCGGGCGTCATCGGCATGCCGAGACCCTGGCCGCCGGCGTTCGACTTGAATGTGTCCGTATCGTGAAGGACGCGGACCGCGTCCGCGTAACGGCTGACAATGTAGAAGCCTGCGCCGGGCGGCTCGTATACCGGAGCGTGTTCGCGCATCGCTCGGTAAAACGGGTAGGGGCACTCGATCGTTTCGGACGCGAACGGGTCGAACGGGACTTCTGATTTCACGCTCTTGGCCGGCGATTGGGTAGTCATCGTGCGGCGGCGCCTCCTTGCAGCGACAATCGTGGATCGCGAACTTCCCAGACGCGACTGTCAGGCACTGCCCGGCGTCGCGACGACCGTCGTATCCATCGTTTCAGGTTCGAGGCCAAGCGTGATGAGGACTTTGGAAAGACCCATGAAGAGCCCGACGCCGAGCGCCACCTCAACTGTCTCAGCCTCGCTGAGCTGAGCCCGGATATCCGCCTTCGCCTGGTCCGACAGGCTACGAGGGTCGCCGATGATCGCGTCCGTCAGACGGAGGACCGCCTTGTCGCGCTCACTGAGGCGCGCCTCATCCTCGAATCCATCTTCGATCCCCGAGACCTGCTCTTCGGTCAGCCCTTGCTCACGCGCCACGGCGAAGCGGACGTTTTTTCAGTAGCCGCAGTCCGTAATGCGCGCGTTGCGCATTCGGGCCACCTCCTTCGTCCGGTGATCGACGACGCCGTGGCTCCAGAACGTCGCGTAAAGCGCACCGAAGCGCTGGAGCAGTTCAGGTTGCTGGGCCATGACCGATCCAAAATGGGGCGGCTGGCCAGCGATCGCGGAAGAAACTCGGGGTGTCGTGGACATCGTTCGTACCTCTTTCGGTTTAGGCTCTCGCCTCAGTGGAGCAGTCCGCTGGAGAAGGCTGGCTCGGACGCGGGCGAGGCGGGCAGCTCGAAGACCAGCCTCAGCCGGCAATTAGCATCGAACAGCGCGAGCGCCACGACCAGAGCAACGCACTGCTTTTCGTCCAGGTGCTCGCGGAGCGTCGCGAACTGGGCATCGGTCATGGAGTGGTGCTGCCAGGGCATTAGCTCCGCGATTGCCAACGCTGCCCGGTCCAGAGGGCTGAAACAGTCCGCGGCTTCCCAACGGTCGAGGCCGACCCGCTGGTTGTCCGGGACGCCGGAACGGGTATCGGTCACGGCCAGCTCGGCTTCACAATCGTGCAGTTGGGCGATGCGCAAGCGGCAGAGTTCGAGCAGCGAGCGCGGCAGCAGCGCTTCGTCCCAGAACGTCCCGTAAAAGCGCTTGTAGAGCGAACGCAGCTCTGGCCGGTGCTGGAGCAGACCTTCGAAGGGCTGCGGAGCTTCAGTTAGTTCGACAAGCTTCACGACTGCATCTTAGCCCGCCGGATCGGCTTCCTGCACATGGCCAGCGCACCTGCAGTCCGCCAAACTTATGAGTCGCTCGGCTACCGCGCCGCCCAGCGCTCCCGGGCGAGTTCGAAGACCTGCCGATTGGCAGCCGTCCAGGTCACCGTGAGCTGGACCCGCCTGAACTTCCAGCCTTCGCCCGGGCGGATGGCACCATTCGTGTAGTGCCCGCCGATTCAGAGCCAGCTGTCGCCCTTGTCATTCGGGAGGAAGTGCTGGGCGTACATGTAGGCGATCGACGTCGCCTCGTCCGGCCCTGAGAACTCGATCGTGTACGGCAGGATCATATGCTGGGTCGTCTGGAACCGTGAGAGCGCCGCCTCGCGGTCCGGCATCGCCCGTAGTGTTGCCTCAGCGTCCATTATCTCCTCCCCTCCTCAGTTCCATGCGACTCCACTCAATCGCGGTCAAAGGCAAGCGTTCTCCGGCGCTCCCGCATGTGCCCTGGCCGCGCACTACAACTACGATCGCGTCAGAGCTACGAGCGCGCCGCCGGGCAGTTTCGGCGGCCGACCGACAATGACCAGATTGTGTGAAGTCCATCTTCGCGTCCTCGCCTTGGCGGGTTCCGCCGCGGCGATTGGGCAGCTGAGGAGCGCCTCGGGCCACCACGCTGCCTGATCCCGGCCAGAGAAGCTTCGCTGATGGGGGCTAGGAGCCTGTCGGTTTAATCGTGAGTGGGTTCGACGATACGGTAAGGGTGGATGATCATTAGTCATGCGCTCGTACCGTGACTACACACCCGACCAGCCTTCCTCGTGCCGCCCACGTTGGCTGACCTGATTCCCGCTGGCGACCCCGTCTTCTTTCTTCACGACGTCATCCAGAGTCTCGACCTGGAGCCGTTCCATCGCGTCTACCGCTGTCCAAGGGTCAGCCACCGTACAACCCGGCCTTGATGGTCGGCCTCT
>JANXYE010000269.1 GCA_025350285.1 Chloroflexota bacterium | reverse complement strand
GGCGCCGCCTCCTCGGCGTCCGGCGTCACGATGTCCTCGCGATTTCGAAGGCCGGCACGCGGTAGACCCTGGTCGAGCCTTGCTCCCAGGCAAGATCGAGGACGCCATCGAACGAACGCATCAGGTCGCCCGGGAAGCGCTGTAGTTCCTGGCGGCCAACGACCACGTAGGCCGCCCCAGCGGTGCGCAGGTTCGTGATCAGCGACGCGTCATCCGAAGGCAGATAAACGTGGTCCACGAGTTCCTGGCGGCGCACGATTTCGACGCCGGCCGCGCTCCCCCGCCATTGCACCTCGTGGCCGTCCCAGCCGATCAGCGTCGGCCGCCCGGTACGCGAGCCGATACGGCCAGCGGCAGTGTTGTAGTCGATCCCGCCGCCCGGCACGACGCGCGGCTGACCATCCGCGCCGTGGGCCCACTGTCGCCCAGAGGCTTCGATGACGACGGCGCCCGGGGGGACGTTCGCGTTGATCCAGCGGGCGAGGGCGTACTCCTCGGGCTCGTTCTGGAGGAGGAAGGCGAGCGAATCCGAGGTTGTGGTTTCGCGGTTGAAGCCGCCGGTCATGTTTGGCAGCTCGATGATGGGGTAGACCAGCCCGGCGAGCGCGAGCGCACCCGCCGGAGCGGCCAGCCAGCCCGGCGCGTTCCGGCCGCGAAGCGCCCCCCGCAGCGCGATGGTCGCAGCCACCGCGGCGGCGACCGACAACAACGTCCACGCCTGGTAGGAGAGCTTGAAGACCGTGTTCATCCGTGGGAGGTTGCCTTCGAAACCATCGACGATGAAAAAGAGCTCGCTCCCGAAGAGGAGGACGGCGCCGAGGGCGGCGAAGGCAGCCGCGACCGCGGCCGTGTTTCTGCGCGCCGCCAGCGCCAAGACGGCGCCGGAGAGAGCCCAGACGGCCACCGCATAGATGGCCAGCATCAGCCAGCCGGACGTCCCGCGGTCGTCCAGAGCGGCTCCCAGTTCACCGCGCGCATACGCCATCACGAACCACGCTAGGAGTGGCGCGCCGGGCACGAGCAGAGCGGCGGCGGCAACGTCGGCCCGTTTGGAACGCGCTTCGCGAAAGGCGAAGGTTAGGGCCAATCCCGCGGCGCAAAGCAGAAGGCCAAACTGGAGGAACGCGTGCGCCGGCAGGGTCCCGCGGCCAATGTACGGCCGGATCCCCCCGGCCTGCGACGAGAAATCCCGGTACCAGGGTAAGTAAAGCACCACCGCGAGCACGGCGATCGGCAGAAGGTACGAGGCGGAGTCTTTCGCGAGCGCCATCATCCCGGGACGTCCGCGTTCGCTCGCCGAACGCCGCCAGTTTCGGGCTACCACCGCGAGCGCGAACACCAGGCTGAACGACAGCAGGTCCCAGGCGTTCATGAAGGCCAGGGCGCCAACAATGACCGCCGTCACGATCCCCTCGATGGACATCCGGCGGTGTGTCCGCCAGGAAAGCCGGCTCCTGCCTCGAAACGCCGAAGCCGACAGGCCCAGCATCAAGAGGACGAGCGGCAGCGCCATCACGTGCGGATGCAGGTCGCCCAGGAGGAAGCTGAACGCCGGGAACTCGGTGATCGTGTTCGGGATGACACGGCTTCCCGGCCACCAGTTCCAAAACTCGGTGGGGTACCACTCGCTCGTCCGGGCGGGGGCGGCCGCGCCGGAATAGCACGTCTCCCGCTGTTCGAGTTCGCACGAGATGCGGTAGTCGAGCCCGAAGGCGCCATAAACGCCTTCGTTCGTCTGCCCATGAGCCGCGGCCCACTCGAACGGCGCGGAAAGCGAACCCACAAACAGCAGCAGTCCAACCGCCGCCGCCGCCCCACCGGTCGCCCAACGCCGCCCGCCGGAGCCAAGGCTCCAGCGCAGCAACGCGAAGACGAGCGAAGCGATCGCTGTCCCCGCCGCGGCGAAGGTGTATGCCAGGTGCAGGTTGTAACCGGTGGCCACATCGCCGTCCGCGACGCTGGTGAGGATGCCGGCCTGCACGTAGCCGAAGTAGTAGTAGCTCGCTCGCTCGCCCGCGAACCACGGGTCTTCGGGCGGATAGTGGGGCGAATTGACGGCCGCATTGAGGTACATCAAGTCCATCGGCTGTTCGGTGTGCGTGATGCCCGGTTCGTACGATCGGAACGACACGTAACTGAAAAAGAGCAGCGTGAACAGCCCGAACGCCGCGAGCATCCCTGGCCCCGCACGAAGGAACGTAGCCTTGAACCGGCCGTCACGGCCGGCGAACCAGACCCCGAGCAGGCCCAGGAGCGCGAGTGCGAGAATCGCCCCGCCGCGCCCGGAATCGAGGACGCGGAAGGTCCGCAGGAGGAAGTAGGCCGTGCCCGCCAGAGTCAGCCCGAGCGGCATCGCCAGCCCGGCGCCGCCGTCCGGAAAGCGGCGAAACAACACAAACGCGATGGGCAGGGCGATCACGCCAACGGCGAGGGCCGCCGCCCAGTACGCGACAATCTGCACGCTGGGGAGTGTACCACCATGTCGAGCCCGGAACGCCCTTGTGTCCTCGTGGCGGGTTGTCCGTCAGATTTTTGCGGCGGCTCGGGCCTGGCACGGGCGTGAACGAACCGCTCGTTCGCCACTCGCGGCCAGGATTGCGGCCTGGCGGCGCTTGAACCGAGCACCAATCCTAGCCGCGACGGATACGGAGCGGTCTCTCCAGAGAGCCCGCAGCCGGGTGGACAGAACCAGCTCGGTGCCGACTCACTCTGCAAAAATCTGACCGCCACCCTCCTCGTGGCTGGAATCGTGCCTAGCCGAGCACTTCGTAGAGCTTGTGGTCCTTGAGGAACGGGTTGTCTTCCATCTTGTACTTCTCGAGGGATTCACCGCGGTGTCCGCGGGTGAAGTTGTCCGAGTTGATCCAGGCCTCAAAGGACTCCTTGTCCGTGAACCGCGTGAGGACGACGTACTGGTTGCGGTCCTCGGTGGCGACGAGTTCGGTGCTGATGAAGCCGGGGAAGGTATCGGCGGCGCCGACGCGGGTCCTCCAGGACTGTTCGAAGCCCGCCCGGGCGGGCTCGGGGAGGGTGACGGGGAAGTAGGAAATGACGGCCATGCGTGTATGCCTCTCGGTGGGATTTGGCCGGCCAGAGCCGACGGTGAGTTGAGGATAGCGCAACGAGGCGTGGCCGCGAACGGTGGGAGCGACGGGGTGTGCGTCGGAGTGTTGCACGATGAGTGGACCCGGCCTGGCGCCGGCCGCCTGACTGCGCGCTCCCCCAAAAAACCCCTCCGTATCCGTCGCGGCTAGGATTGCCGCCCGCCGACTCGGACCCGCGTCGCCAATCCTGGCCGCGAGTGGCGAACGAGCGGTTCGTTCATCCCCGTGCCACGCTTGAGCCCACGCCAAAAATGTGACGGCCACCCCGAGCAACGAGTGCAGAGTCCTTGGGTGCCTAGCCCTGAATCTGGGGCGCGGTCGTACAAGCCGCGATGAACCGACATGTGTACGTCATACACCAAGGAAGGCAACGAAGGCCATTGGTGACGGCTAAGCGGCCTCGACGATCTCGCCCAAGACCGATGCGGCGGATGAGAAGCGGTACGCGCCCTCCACGAAATCGACCGTGACCTTCTGGCCGGATTCGACCTCGCCGCTGAGGATTCGCCGGGCCAGTTCGTTTTCGATGCGCCGCTGGACGGTGCGGCGCAGGGGCCGGGCGCCAT
>JANXYE010000234.1 GCA_025350285.1 Chloroflexota bacterium | reverse complement strand
CTGACCTGCAACTGGCGAGAAGCCCTCACGCTCTTCACCGAAGAACTGCCGTGGCTCTCGGACGATGACAACGAGTGGATTATGGGCCGGGCGGTGTGCGAATGGCTCGGCTGGCCGTTGCCGGACGCGTGAACGCTCCCGCGTGTGGCGCGTCGTGTATGCTCACCCGGCGGTGCGGACGTGCCGAGACGCGCGTGACGATGGAGTAGCACATGGCCGAGATGTCCCCAGCCGCCGTCGATGCTTTCCTGCGCGAAACGCGCATCGCGAAGCTCGCCTACCTCACCGCCTCGGGTGCACCCATGGTCGTCCCCGTCTGGTTCGAATGGGACGGGACGGCCGCACGGCTTTTCACTTCCCGGAAGTCCCCGAAAGCGCGACGAATAGCCGCCGACCCGCGGGTCGCGCTCTCCATGGAGGAGCCGGTAGGCGTGCCGGAATGCTGGGTGACGATCGAAGGGACAGCATCCGTCAGCCCGGAGGGGGTGACCGAGCTGCTGTCCCGCCTCGCCCGCCGCTACTACGAACCGGCGAAGGCAGAGGAGACGATCAGCGCCTGGCTGGCCGACCCGGATATGTGGGTCATCGTCACAATCACGCCCTCGCGGATCCGCTCCGAAGGTTGACGCGCAGCGGACGAATGGGCAGAGCCGCCCGGCTCCTGCGCGCGGACTCCGTTACGATCGTATGAAGCCACCTTGAAACCTATGGTTCGCCCCGTGGCGCGCTCGTACATTCGGTTGCATGCAAAAGAGCCCCCTCGAAGAAGCGCTCAAGGAACTCCATCGCCGCTTCAAGGGCCTGACGACCGGTGAGGTTGCGACCTACATCCCGGAGCTCGGGCGCGCCAATCCGGATCACTTCGCCATCTGCGTAGCCACGGTCGATGGTCACATGTACCGCGTGGGCGACCACCGCGTGCCATTCACTATCCAGTCGATTTCGAAGCCATTTACGTACGGGCTGGCGCTCGACGACCTGGGCGTCGATGCCGTCGGCGCGAAGGTCGGGGTCGAGCCAAGCGGCGAAGCGTTTAACGCGATCAGCCTCGAACCGGTCACCGGCCGGCCTCGCAACCCGATGATCAACGCCGGGGCGATTACCACCACCTCACTGATCCAGGGGCGCGACCGGGATGAGCGGCTCAAGCGCATGATCGGGATGATGCAGGAGTTCGCCGGTGCGCAGCTCTCCGTGGACGATTCGGTCTTCAGTTCGGAACGGGAAACGGGCCATCGTAACCGCGCCATCGGCCACCTGCTGCGCAACGCGGGCATACTGGAAGGCGACGTTGATCCGGTGGTGGATCTCTACTTCACCCAGTGCTCGGTACTCGTCACCTGCCAGGACCTCGCGCTGATGGCGGCCACGCTCGCGAACGGCGGCCTCAACCCGATGAGCGGCGAACGGCCGATCAAGCCGGAGAACGTCGAGCGGGTACTGAGCGTGATGAGCACCTGCGGGATGTACGAATACGCCGGCTCGTGGACCTATCGTGTCGGCATGCCGGCCAAGAGCGGCGTGGCAGGTGGCGTCATCGCTGTCCTGCCGGGGCAGTTCGGGATCGGCGTCTACTCGCCCCGGCTCGATGAATTCGGGAACAGCGTGCGCGGCGTAGCCGTCTGTGAAGCTCTCTCGCGCGAGTTCGGCCTTCATCTGCTGCGCCCGCCGGTGAGCCCCGGCTCCGTGGTGCGGACGAGCTATTCGCTCGCCCAGGTCACGTCCAAATGGCGGCGCGGACCGGCTGAGACGCGCTTCCTGGCCGAAAACGGCGGCGCCGTGCGCGTGCTCGAACTGCAGGGGCCCCTCGTCCTCAGCACGATAGACATCGCCCTCAGGCAGGGACTCTCGGACCTCGGCCCAGGGCACATGCTCGTGCTGGATTGCCGCCGTGTGTCCGCCATCGACGACGCCGCCCTGCGCCTGCTCGCGAAGTTCGCCACCGAAGCGTTCACGATGGGCGCTCGCCTGCATCTCGTGCAACTGAAGGGCGGTTCGGCGGCGATGGCCGAGCACATTCAGCGGCTCGCCTCCGCCGGCGTGGTCATGCTCCATTCGGCCATCGATGGAGCGCTCGAGATGTGCGAAAACGACATGCTGGGCCACGGAGGGCTTGCCCACGAACCGAACGATGAACTCCCGTTGGGATCGCTCTCCCTGGTCGCCGGGCTCGATTCGGCGGAACTGGCCCTGCTCGCCGCATCGGCCCAGCGCTGCGTGTTCACGGCCGGGGCGCGCATCATCCGCCAGGGGGACGCCTCCGATTCCGTTTACCTGCTCGTCCGCGGCCATGTGAGCGTGAACGTCGATCTGCCGACGGCCCCCAACGGCTACCGCCTCGCGACGCTCGACGCCGGAGTGGCGTTCGGCGAACTCGCGCTAGTCGATGAAGCCCCGCGTACGGCGAACGTGGACGCGGATTCGGAAGTGGTTTGCTACCGTATCGGCGCCGCGGCGGTCGCCACCATTGCCAGCGCGCATCCACGCATCCGGCTGACGCTGACGGAGAACATCGCCCGCGACCTCGCACTGCGGCTGGGGCGGGCGAACACGGAGATCACGGCGCTGGCTTCGTAGCGGTCGCTGTCACGAAGGCGTTCGGCGTCGATAATGCGGCGATGGAAGTGACGGGGTTCCACGGAACGAGCCGTGCGTCGTCGGGGTCGATCCTGGCGAACGGCTTCGATCTGAGCCGGAACGAGTATGACTGGCTGGGCGAAGGCGTATACTTCTTCCAGGACGCTCCGCTGCGCGCACGCGACTGGGCGCGCGAACGGTTCGGAAGGGAGGCCGCTGTGGTGATGGCAACGATTGACCTCGACGGCTGCATGGACCTGCTGGACATCGGGTGGCAGGAGAACCTGACCGAGACGTTCCACCTCCTTAAGTCGGACGCGCGACGATCCGGTGTGACGCTCCCGGTCCAGAGCAAAGGCGCCCACCGCCTCGACGCTTCTGTCGTGGATGCGACGGTAGACATGCTCCGCAAGAAGGGACAAATAGTGCGGTCAGTTCGGGCCGCGTTCGTAGAGGGCCAACCGCTTTACCCCGGCTCCGCTCTTCATGGTCGAACACATATCCAAATCGCGGTGCGCGACGAGTCGGCCATCACGCACGTCAGCTGGGAGGGTCCCTATGCTTGACCCGGCCGATGCGATGCAGGCCATCAGAGAATATTTCGAAGAGGTAACTCACGAACAACTCGTTGCCGACCTCGCGAAGTCGAGTCCGGACCTGCTCCTGCTCATGGGGATCCATGTGCCTGAGAACGCGGGCGGCTTCCGGCCCCTTCCTATCGCCGATTGGCTCGACGGACTGTCGGACGAACGTGCGGAGGCGCAAAGGCTGGCGCTCGAAGGTCAGCGCGCGGGATGACCCGCGAATGCGCTGACTCGCTCGAAGTTGTCGATCAGTAACTCGGCCACGGGCGCTCGTCCCGCACCTACGGAGTTGATCGCGCGGGACATCGTCACTCGTGCGATCCCGTAGCCGTGTCCGCTGTAGAGGTCCT
>JANXYE010000189.1 GCA_025350285.1 Chloroflexota bacterium | reverse complement strand
GGCAACGCGGTTGTGTTTCTCGCGTCGGACGAAGCGCGCTACATCACGGGGATCGTCGTGCCCGTCGATGGCGGCGTGTTGCTGGCCACGCCGAACCGGCGGTAGCGGCCGCTACTTCGGCTCGAGCGACGCGAGGGCCTCCTTCGCGGCCGGCGGGAGCGTGTTTGGCCTCGTTGGGACCGGTTCCGGCGGGACCTTCGCTGGTGCCCGGCTCGCCGAAGGCGGCGGCTTCGGCGCTCCCGGGGGTGGAGTGGTCGCGGTCGCTGATGGGGCCGCCACCACAGTCGAGGGCAGCGGGACCGGCCTGAGTTCGGGCGCGACGACCGGCGGCGCCGGCGGCGGATCCTCACCGGACTTCGTGGCCGGCGAATTGAGCTTCGGGGTGGCCGTCGCGGCCGGACCGGGTGTCTTGGTTGTCCGCGCGGACGCGGATGGGGTTGGGGTAGCCGAAGACGTCGGAGTCGGGGACTCGAGCGTGGCGGTGGGAGGCGGTGTGGCCGCCTCCGTCGGAGGGGCACTCTTCTCCGGTGCCGGGGCATCAAGCGCCGGTTTGGGCAACGAGGCGCTGGTGACGCTCGTCCGAGGCGCGGCGCCGACGATGGCCGCGCCGGTCGCCTCATCGCCGGTCTGCCATCTGGAGGCCGCGTTCGTGGTGGCGAGCGAAAAGACGAGGACGCCGAGGCCTCCAGTCCCGAGGACCGCGCCGAGGCCGAGTGCCCGGAGGAGGGTGGCGTTGGTTGCTGGCATGCGAAGCATCTCATGACTCCTGACGGGCCGAGTGGTGGCGTTACGGTGAGAGCTGATGGCGGCGCCGCAGCCGCAGCGCGACTTCCCAGGCGACCCAGCCGGCGACCGCGAGGATGAGTACGAGCGCCAGCACGGCGGAGAGCGCGGAGTTGCCGAGAGCCCCGGCGTGCGGGATGGAGAACCAGACTTCGCCCCGCAGCTGTTCCGCCGCCACGTCCCGCGGGTCGGGAGACGGGTTGTTGTCGCCCCTCGTCACGAGGCGATATTCGATCGAGCTGTCCACCGAACCGCTCGCGCGATCAGTGAAGCGCGTTTCGATCTCATTGACGCCAACGACACGATGGACGGTGGGGATGTGGTCTCCGCCGCTTTCGAAGAGGACCACATCGCCCGGCTTGATGTCGTGCATTGCGGCCGGCTTCACGACGATGAGGGCGCAGGGCGAGAGGGCTGGCGCCATGCTGTCCGAGCTCACGGTCAGAACCTGGTAGCCAAAGAGGCGCGTCGCGACGACCGCCAGGATGACGCACCCGGCGAGAGTGCCAAGCGCGAGGGCGCCCACCACCGTTGCGGCAGGGCGGAGCCAGCCCACGCGCACGGGCGGGGCGGACCGCGTTGGAGTGAGAATCGTCATGCGATGGCCTCCAGCCGTTGATAGGGGGCTCCGGGGCGGTATCGGGGATCGCCCCGGAGCGGGAGCCATGTTCAAGAGCGAGGGTTATTCCACCGGCTCGGCTTCGGCGGCCGTTGGCTGCGGATTCTCCGCCTCGATAACGACCTTGTAGTAGACGATTTCGCCCTGACAGTCGGCCGGAGCATCCCGGTTGACGTTCAGGAAGGCGTAGAAGGCGCCACCTTCGCCGCCGGGCGGGATGATCTCCCCGGGGTTGAGGAGCCTCACCTGGCCGGAGAAGTGGGCGGGCTTGCATTCGCGGCCCTCATCGGAAAGGGCACGGACGCCCACGCGACCGCCAACGACCTGGATCTTGAAGTTGCCGTTGTTCGCGCCGACGCCCTTGCCGACGCGGGTTGTGACGCCGTTGTAGCCGATAAGCGTGAGGCACGGGATTGGGACGGCGTCCCCTTCGGTATCGATCAGAGGCGTCTCCAGGGGCCCAGGAAGATTGCAGTTGGGCGCATAGCGCACCTCGAAGCTGTTCTTGCCGACAAGGGCGGCGCCCTTCGCATAGTCAGAGGTCTTCCAGGCGAAGACTCCGCCGAAGATGGCGACACCGGCTAGCGACGTGACGGTGACGCCGGCGAACACTTTGCGCATGGTCGTTGCGCGCAGGGACATGGGTTCTCTCCTCTTCGTCCTGGCGATCAAACGCCGGGCACGGGATGGGCCGGGACGGGCGTCCGCGGCGGGCGTGGCGATTTGCGGCTCGAAGGACGCTCCTTTCAGGGTCGTGAGGAGAGCAAGCTTGCGCCGCGCGGTGGCACGCCAGGATTGCCGGGCCAGGGAGGGGTGGGTTTGGGCGTGGGACACTCAGCGCCGCCAGGGACGCATCAAGCTTTCCTTGCGACCCATCCGGCCGGGGTGTTACAAGCGCCTCGGACGGACAGATGTTTCAGCCCGTATATCCGCCGGCGGTCGCGAAAGGTTACGGCCCGGTTCCACGCGCCGAGCTGGTGGAGCCCGGCTGGGCTCGGGAACTCATGGACGAGCACCCATTTGTCTCAGCGCGGAGGTCGTGGACGGCGGAAGAGGTCTATCACCTTGAACGCGAACCCTCCCAGCGACTCCAGGACAACTTCATCTTCGGCGAGCACCGTGAAGTGATGCTGGCCGTCATCGACCTCGACCGATTTGCGCTGAGGATCGACAAGCAGGGTGCAGACCGTGCCCGCTTGCCTGAGGAACGCGAGCTTCTGCTGGAGACTGCGCAGGGTCTGACCGCGAGAGCGCACCTCGACCGCAAGGTCCGGGGGCTCGGACGGATATCCTTCGTCGGGAATCTCACGTCCGGCCGCGAAAAAGACGAGGTCCGGCACGCGCAGGTTGCCCATCTCCGAACCGGGATAGGGGAGGCCTTGCTCAGTCAGCGCTATCCCAGCGGAAGTGGCAGGGTGGGCGAAGAGCCGGAGGTAGAGGTTCCCGACCGGGAAGTTGTGTTCGATCCGAGGCACAGGCTTCTGAACCACCTCTCCGTCGATGAGTTCGCTCGCCGGCTCCGTTTCAGGCCGCGCAAGGAACTCGGAGAGTGTCAAGCGCCGGACCGCGACCGCTTCCATCACCATGGCGGGAATGGTACGGCATTCGCGGGCCGGTGCGTGCTAAGCCGCCTCGTCCTGGTCAAGCAGCAGGGTGACAGCCAGTTCGTCCGCCAGCGGACGCAACTGCGATGGCATCGAGCGACCACCTACGAACGCGCGCGCGTCGAGGCCCGCCTTTCGGAGCACCGCGGCTCTTTCGGCCGCCCGGCGAATGTCGGAGGCAGCGACCGTCATGGACACTTCGAGAGCGACGTACACAATCAGCGCATCGGGGCCCTTGCCGTCCCGGCCTCGAAGGAGGAAGTCAAGTGAGGCGAGCGTCTTGAACTCTTGACCAGAGATGACGTCGGCCTCACGGGCGTGGAGCACCTCGCTCACGTCACCGAGAGAGACAACGGCTAGCCGCCCAAACCGATCGGCGAGATGGGAGACGGCGTGGTAACGATCCTCGTACTGGCCGCCTTCAACGTTGCCCATGCGGCCGGTCAGATTGTCAAGGCGCCCGTCTATGCGATCGAAGCGGATGTCCATCTTATCGAGCCGGTGATCGATGCCGTCGAAGCGCTGATCCATACCGTCGAAGCGCCGATCCATGCCGTCGAAGCGCTGATCCATGCCGTCGAAGCGCTGATCCATACCGTCGAACCGCTTGTCCACGGCGTCGAACCGCTCATCAACGGCGTCGAAGCGCTTGTCCACCTCGATGAACCGCTCGTTGATGGCTGCGAACAGCTCGTCTGACTTCGCGAAGCGTTCCATCATCTCGACGAACCGGGCGGCCGAGAGTTCGTTGGCACGGCGCATCTCGTCGATTGCCGCGTCCAGGACCGCCTCGATCTTGTCGAAGCGGGCGTTTACTTCGATTTCCCACTGGTCAGCCTTGCGAGCGACGCTCTCGGCGCGGCGGAGCCAATCGCCAGCGAGTTCATAGCGCACGGCGTCGCGCCACTCCGGGTGTTGCCGAAGCAGTTCAAGGAAACCGGGCAGGTCAGCGTCCGTGAACGACATGACCACAGTATACCAGCGCGGAGTGCTGAGCGAACGGCCGACGGGCGGGTCACGAATACTTCCGACGTCCCCACGAGCCTCACACCCGGGCCCCTATCCGGATGCTCTCCCGGCGCGTCAAGTAGCCTGCGCTGGTTCGCCACCTGGGCCGCCGGATAGACTCCCGCTACGCACTCGATCAGGAGCGGGCGGCCGGATCCGGGCGGGATTCTCGGCCGTCCACACGAAAGCGAAGACCCCCGGCCTTGCGATCCGGGGGTCTTCTGGGAGAGAGAACCTGAACCTGTGCCTTCAGCCTAGCAGCCGAGGGCGAAAGGGTTAGTAATCCTCGGGCGGGGGTGGGGCGGCCATCGGCGGCTGCGGGATTTCCGCAACCAGCGTCTCGGTCGTGAGCACGAGTGAAGCGATGCTAACCGCGTTCTCCAGGGCCGAGCGGCTGACCTTCACCGGGTCCACAATGCCGAGCGCGAACATGTCGCCCCAGACATCTTTGTCCGCGTCCCAGCCGTGGATGGGATTCTTGAGCAGCCGTACCTTGTTCACCACAACGGGGCCTTCCATGCCGGCGTTCTCAGCGATGGTCCGGGTTGGGGATTCGAGGGTGTCGATGAGCAGGCGAATGCCGATCTTCTCATCCTCGTCCTTCGTTTCCTTGATCAGCTTCTCAAGAGAAGCCTGGGCGCGGATAAACGCGACCCCTCCGCCGGGCACGACGCCTTCATCGACGGCGGCACGAGTGGCGCTGAGGGCGTCCTCCACACGGGCCTTCTTCTCTTTGAGTTCGACTTCGGTGGCCGCGCCGACCTTTATGACGGCGACGCCGCCGGCGAGCTTGGCAAGGCGCTCCTGCAGCTTCTCCCGATCGAAGTCGCTGGTGGCGTCTTCGACCTGGGCCTTGATCTGCTTGATCCGGGCCTGGATTGCTTCATCGGTGCCGTGGCCTTCGATGATGGTCGTGTCGTCCTTGCTCGAAACCACACGCCGGGCGCGTCCGAGGTCGGCGACGGTCGCTGTATCCAGCTTCAGGCCGATGTCCTCGGTAATGAGGGTACCGCCGGTGAGCATGGCGATGTCTTCAAGCATCGCCTTGCGCCGGTCGCCAAAGCTCGGGGCCTTCACGCAGAGGACGTTGACGGTGCCGCGCAGCTTGTTGACGACAAGGGTCGCGAGCGCTTCGCCGTCGCAATCGTCACAGATGATGACGACATCTTTCGTGACCTGAAGGACCTTCTCCAGGATCGGAAGGACTTCCTGGACGGCGCTGAGTTTCTTGTCCGTGATGATGATGTAGGGGTTTTCGATGACCGCTTCCATGCGGTCCGTGTTCGTCACGAAGTACGCCGAGCAGTAGCCGCGGTCGAGCTGAAGCCCGTCCACAAACTCGGTCTCGAACTTCACGCCGCGCGATTCTTCGACGGTGATGACGCCGTCTTTGCCGACTTTTTCCATGACATCGGCGATCAGGTCGCCGATCTCCCGGTCGTTGGCGGAGATGCCGGCGACATGCGCTATCTGGTCCTTCGTGAGCACCGGGCGGGCCTGGGCGCGAAGGTCGGCGATGGCCACCACGAGTGCCTTATCGATTCCGCGCTTGACGGCCATCGGGTTGGCGCCGCTGGTGACGATCTTCATGCCGCCGCGGACGAGCGCCTGGGCGAGCACCGTGGCGGTGGTGGTGCCATCGCCAGCGACATCGTTCGTGCGGGTGGCCACCTGCTTGGCGAGTTGGGCGCCCATGTTTTCGAACGGGTCTTCGAGCTCGATCTCGCGGGCGACGGTGACGCCGTCCTTGGTGATGATCGGAGCCCCGAATTTCTTGTCGATCACGACGTTACGGCCACGCGGGCCGAGGGTGACCTTGACGGCGTCGGCGAGAGCATCGACGCCGTCCTTTAGCCGCCGCCGTGCCGACTCATCGAACAGCAGTTGCTTTGCAACCATATGAGGTACCTCTTGAGACGACTAAGCCGCGGAGGCGTGGGATTGGCGGAGGACTCTTGTCGAACCTCCGCGCCGCCAGCGTCTCCGCGGCTGATGCGTTTAGACGACGAGCTTGGCGAGAATATCCTTCTCGTTCAGGACGATATATTCCTCGCCATCGAGTTTAATCTCGGTGCCGGTGTACTTCGCGTAGAGCACGCGGTCACCGACGCCGAGGTCCATCGCGACGCGCTTGCCATTGTCATCCAGGCGGCCGGGGCCGACGGCGGTGACTTCGCCCTGCTGCGGCTTTTCCTTCACGGTATCAGGAATCACGAGGCCACTGGCCGTGACTTCTTCCTGCTTGAGGGGAGTAATGACGACACGGTCGGCGAGTGGGACCAGCTTGGTCTTCGCCTTTGTTGCGGGAGCTGCCTTTGCGGCCATGGAACGGTTCCTCCTGAGGAGTGCGTAGTTGTTAGCAAGCGGGATATTAGCACTCTCCCCGTTAGAGTGCTAGCGCCAGCGGGGATCGGCCGCATTTCGGGCGGGTCGATCCCTCAGCCGGTAGACGAAACGGAGGCCGGACCACGTCTCATCGATGGCGCGGAGCTTGTTTTGGACGAGCCGCCGGTGAGGCCGAGGTCGGGGATGTGGGGTTCATCGAGATCCGTCGCCACTCCGGAGGAGCGTTTCGGCCGCCCGACCCAGCGCCCACCGGCGTCGCCAACCGCGCTATCGCGTGGGGCAGAACGCGGTGGAGCCTGGCCCGATCGGCGACGAAGAAGCGACCATGCCCGCCCGGGCGTCCTGTTCGCCTTCGATGAACCGCGTGGCCGTCAGGTCGCCGAGTTGCATGAAGAAAGCCGCCGGTGGGTTGAGCACTCGCAATGCCGCGGCGGGTTTCATGCCGAATTTCTTCGGGAGTGGTGTACCTGAATAGCCTGCCATGAACAGTCTCCTAACGTGATGCTAGTGCCACGCTAAAGAAGG
>JANXYE010000161.1 GCA_025350285.1 Chloroflexota bacterium | reverse complement strand
GCGAAGAGCCGGGAGGAACACGCGACCGCGACGGTCGCGCCTACAAGAAGTGATGGTTGGCTCGGCATTGGTGCAGAAGCGCCCAGCGCCGGCACCTCCCGCGCGCGCCGGGGTTGAGGGTCCTACGGCCAGGCGGATCCTCAGAGCGGCGAGGAACACGCGACCGCGACGGTCGCGCCTACAAGAAGTGATGGTTCGCTCGGCATTGGTACAGAAGCGCCCCGCGCCGGCACCTCTCGCGTGCGCCGGGGTTGAGGGTCCTACGGCGGCGGATCCATTTTCAGAGCAGAACAGGTGGCGACGGAGCGCCACGGCTACCAGCCGCCGAACGTTACACTTCGTGCGTCGAGCGCACTTCGAGCAGGTCCACGAGGGCGTCGCCGAGCAGGTTCCAGGCGAGGAAGAACAACACCACCGGGATCGTCGGTCCATAGAACAGGTGCGGGAACAGCTCGATCGCCCGGGGCCCCGCGCCATCCGCTATGAGCGTGCCGAAACTCGCCGCCGGTTCGCTGATCCCGAGGCCGAGGAAGCTGAGCGAAACCTCCGTTAAGGCGATACCAGCCATGCCGCCCGTCACGCCCACGAGGAAGAGGGGCAATACGCTCGGGAAGATGTGGCGCGTGAGGATGCGGAAGGTCGATGCCCCCTGGGACTCGGCCGCTTCGACGAATTGCATCTCGCGCAGGCGAAGGGTCTGCGCCCGTACGACACGGCATCCGCCGATCCACGCGAACGGTACGCTCGCGCCCACCAGGAGCGCGAACTGGACGACGGTGCGGGCGTCCTCGGTGTTCAGGAAAGTGTGGTCCCCGAGCCAGAAGCCCGCGTCCGTGAGGCGCGCCCGGAAGGCGGCCGTGATCGCGAGGATGAGGATGAGCGTCGGTACGCCGCCGAGAATCTCCCCGACCCGCATGATCACCGTGTCGACCCAGCCGCCGCGGTAGCCGGCCAGGAGGCCGAGGCCCACGCCCAGGAACAGCCCGCCCATCACGAGCACAATCAGCGTGTAAATGATGGTGGTGCGACAGGCGAACATGACGCGCGTGAGCACGTCCCGGCCCAACCGGTCCGTCCCCAGCAGGTGGTCCGAAGACGGCGAGGCGTTGGAGAGCTGTTGCGTGAGGCGCGCGGGCTGTTCGTTTTCGCCGTACGGCGCCGCCCACGGCGCGAGGATGCCGGCGAGGTAGAAGACCGAGATGATGACGATCGAAATACAGGCGATCTTCTTGTGCAGCAGCCCGCGGAACACGCGCCAACGCCGCCCGCTGGACGCGGCCACCGGCGCTTGGAGGTCGAGCGCTTCGGCTATCGTCATTCCGTCAACCTCGCGCCGTGCCAACGCGGATGCGCGGGTCGATGGTGGCGTACAGCAGATCGACGATGATGTTCGCCATCACGAAGAGCGTGGATGAGAAGAGCACGATCACCAGGATGACATCGAAATCCGGCGTCGTTGCCGCCTCCAGCGCCTGGTTGCCGATGCCGGGGATGCCGAACGCCCGCTCCACGAAGAGCGACCCGCCGGTGATCGCCGGAAGTTCGAGGCCAATCACGGTCACCATCGGCAGGAGGGCGTTTCGCGTGATGTGCGAGATGATCACGGTCCGTTCGCGCAGGCCCTTCGCCCGTGCCGTGCGTACATAGTCTTCGCCCTGGACAGCGACCACCGAAGCGCGCATGAAGCGTGCCACCCCGGCAATTCCGGGCAGGGCGATGATCAGCACCGGGAGGATGATGTTCGGCGTGTAGATCCCCTGGTAGGTGAGGCTGATGATGTCCCACTTCAGCGCGAACACCCACTGCAAGAACGGCGCGGCGACGAACGTCGGGAAGGCGGCAATCAGCAGCCAGAAGCCGATGGTCAGCGGGTCGATGGACGTCCCTCGCGCGAGCGCGGCGTAGATTCCGATCGGGATCCCCAACGTGAACGTGATAATCAAGGCCATGAAGTTGATCTGGGTCGAAACCCACATCTTGTTGAAGATGAACTCCCGCATCGTGAAGTCCGGGTGCTTGATCGACGTGCCAGGGTCGCCCTGGAGCAGGTTCTTCATGTAGGTGAAGTACTGCTGGTAGACGGGTTGGTCGTAGCCGTACTTTTTGCGCAGCAAGGCCGCCTGGTCCTCCGTATAGACGCTGCGCGGGAGGATCGCATCGACCGGGTCGTTCGGGCCCAGCCGCAGGATGGCGAAGAGGATGACCGAGACCGCGAACAGCACCGGGATCGCCCAGAGCACCCGGCGGATGGAGTAGCCAAGCAACCCAGAACCCATGGCGCGTACCCTACTTCGCTTTCGGGTCGATTTCCACGTACCGGTACTTCGGCACCGTCATCGAGATGTTGGGGAAGTTCTTCACGCACGGCTTGATAAGCGTGTGCTCCACCGGCCAGAAGGTCGGGATGACGCTCGCGTCGTCGATGATCTTCTGCTCCGCCTGCCCGTAGAGTTGGAACCGCTTCGGCCGGTCCGTCTCCCGCCGCGCCTGCTGGAGCAGCGCATCGACCTCGGCGTTGCGGTACTTCGTGTAGTTCAGGGGGCTATCGCTCGCGAACAGCTTCCCGAGGAAGTCCTCGGGATCCGGGTAGTCGGCGGCCCAGCCCTGGCTCAGCATCTGGAAGGTGCCTTTGCGCTCTTCCCGCAGCAACGCCGAAGTCTCCACCGCCTGGAGTTGTACATCCGCGCCGAGGATTTCCGCCCAGTTCTTCTGCATTGCCACCAGCGAATCCGGGGAGTTGCCGCCGGTGCCACCGAACGTGATCAAGATGCGGGGCAGGCCGCTCGCGTAGGTGGACTCTTTCAGCAGTTGCTTCGCCTTGGCCGGGTCGAACTTGTACGCGTGGATCGACTCGGCGTAGCCCGGCATCTCCGGCGGCAGGAAACCATCGGCCACCCGGTAGGCGCCGTAGAAGAGCACGTTGTTGATCGTCTCGAGGTCGATTGCCAGCGCGAACGCCTGGCGGACCTTCGGGTCGTCGAAAGGCTTCTGGTTAGGGTTCAGCGTCAGGTAGCCGACGGACATCTGCGGTGTCGCGCGGTAGTCCTTGCTCAGCGGGCTCTTCCCGGCCTTGATGTCGTCCAGGTTCGCGCCGGGGACGAAGCCGATGTGCAGTTCGTCGTTCTGGTAGCGCGTCGAGATGGAGCCGCCACCCAGTTCGAAGTCCACTTCATCCAACTTCGCTGGCCCCAGATGGTAGCGGTCGTTGCGCACGAGGCGGATGACCTCGGCCGGCTTGAACTCGGCGAGCTTGAAGGGGCCGGTGCCGTTCGGGGTCCGCGTCCAGTTGCGCGGGTCTTTCTCCACCTGGTCCTTATCGACGACAAACGATACCGGGTAGGCCAGCTCGGCGAGGAAAAAGTCCGCTGCATCAATGAGTGTGATCTGGACGGTCGTTTCGTCGATAACCTTGACGCCGCTCACGTCCTTCGTCTTCCCGCTGAACTTGTCTTTGATCCCGACGATATCGCCAAGGTAGGCGAGGACCGTCGGGGAGGAGTTCGCCGGGTCGGCCGCCCGTTCGATCGAGTACTTGATATCGGCCGCCGTCACGCGCCGGCCCTTGTGGAAGACGACGTTGTCGCGCAGCTTAAAGGTGTAGGTCTTGCCGTCCGCCGAGATGTCCCACTTGAGCGCGATGTCTGGCTGGGGCTTGAGGTCGAGGTCGAGCGTGACGAGTCCGCCGAAGATCTCGGCGATGTATGTGCTCGTCGCCTCGTCGCCAACCTGGATGGGGTCGAGCACGGTCTGGGGTTCTTCGCCCGGGACGATGAGCGTGTTGCCTTCGCAGATCTTCGCGACCGAACCGCTCGCCTTAGGGGATCGCGTAGCGCCCGGTGTGCTGTTCTGTTGCTGGTCGGCCGGGGTGCTCGCGTCGCCGCCCCCGGAGACGGCGACGACCACGAAGACGACGCCTACCACGAGGATGAGGAAGGCCACGAAGCCCATGAGCAAGGTCAGGGTCTTGTTCGACATGCGTACACACCGCCGGCGGATTCGGATAACGGTACGCCGCCGCGGCTCGAACTGATTCGGGCTACGGTTACGGCCGTGTCAAGAACTGACCAGAGGGTACACGGCGCGAGCCGGGCGGTGAACCAACGTTCCGTCAGCGGCCCTTTACGGTTCGATGACCCCGGCTGTCTGAAATAGGCTACAGAGTCGCAAGCGATATATCCGGATGCGTGAAGTAGTTCACAGACAGGCCGCGCCGGGGCGGCTACTCCTTCGGAGGCCTCGCGGAGCCGCGCCCCTCCGTGGGCGCTGGGGTTTCCTGTGCGGAGGCCGGGCGTTTGAGATTGCGGGGCTACGCTCAGGCTCCACGGAGGGGGCCGGGCTCCTTTGACGTGAGCTTGTGGTGCCTTTCGGAGAGCACGGGGACTACCCCCGCGGAAGCCCGAGCCCGCGCGTGGCGATGATCCCGCGCTGGATCTCGCTGGTG
>JANXYE010000136.1 GCA_025350285.1 Chloroflexota bacterium | reverse complement strand
CTCTTGAGCGTCTTCAGACGCAGGGCCTCGGCGCGGTTCAGGGTTTCGATTTCGCGCGTCACGTTGGTGAGATGGCCGAACGAGCCACGGTAGGAGGCCACGACGCCCTCTTCGATATACGGCAGCCTGGCCGCCGCGCAGAGCGCCTTCACGTATGGGCGAGCCTTGCGCAGGTTGTGGCGCGGCATCGTGGGGAAGAGGTGGTGTTCGATCTGGTAGTTCAGCCCGCCGAAAAACCAGGCGATGGCGAGCGGGCTGCGGACGTTCCGGGCGGTCACGATCTGCGTTTTGAGGAAGCCCCAGTGTTCACCCTCCGGGACCATCGGCATGCCCTTGTGGTTCGGGGCGAAGATGAGCACGTTGCAGATCCCGAAAACCGCCTGGTGGACAAGGGCGAAGATCAGGAAAGGAAGCCAGCCAACGCCCAGCAGCAGGGGGATGGACAGATACAGCGCGAAGTGCACGAGGATCGTGGCCACCTCGAGGCGCCAGAGCCGGGGACGGGTGGCGAGGACGTGGCGCATGCTGCCGAGGCGCGCGTTCATCGCCTGGAGAGGCATGTAGACGAAGATCAGGAACCCCTGGCGGCGCACGAGCGGCTTCGCCCAGGCCGCCCGCGAACCCATCTGGTCCGGCGAGAAAACAAGCAACGAAAACTCGACGTCTGGATCCTCCCCGACCGAGTTGGGGGTGGCGTGGTGGAGGTTGTGCTTGCTCACCCACCAGTGGCGGCTAAAACCAAGCAGAATGTTCCCCAGGAACATGCCGGCGAGCTGGTTCGGCAGCTTCCGGCGGATGAACTGGATGTGGCCGACATCGTGGCCCATCAGCCCAATCTGCGAACTCGCCAGGCCGAACCCGAGTCCGGCGATGACCGCCGCCCACCAGACCGGCATCACCGTCAGCAAGAGGAGCGAAAGCGAAAGCGTGCCAAGCGCGAACGCGAGGTTGAGAAAATAGAACCAGGGGTTGGGCGTCAAGAGCCCGGCCGCCCGGACCTGGTGGCTGAGTTGGGCGTACGTCGTTGGACCGGGTTGCATTGGACCCCGCAGAACCGTGGCTGTTGGTGGCGGGATGCCAACGGGGCCGCCCTGCCCCGCAAACTCACACCGACCGCGCGAGTCCGGGTATCCGGCCATTTGTGCGATCCTTCACAGCGTACGCGCCTTCGCTCGCAGGCTCCAATGTCGCGAAAGGCGCGCTTACGCCCGCGTGGTCTGGGCCCTGAGCCGGCGAATCGCGAGGCCGGCTCGGCCAGGAACCCCGCTGTCGTGCCCAATCGGCTATAGTCCGGCAAGCGAGCGACGGAGGCAGCCATGGATACGACCGCCAAAGACCTTGCGGAGCGGTTTTTCGCCGCCGTGACCGCTGGCGACACGGCCGCGGTCAAGGCGCTTTGCGCGCCGGATGTGTCCACCTGGCAGAACACCAGTGGGCCATCGACGCTCGACGGGCTGGTCGCGTTCATCAACGCGGCTTTGCACGGAAAGCCTCAAAACACGAGGACTTGCTGTGCATCCGGCGATTCTGCACAAGAAGTCGGGCGAGCCTCAACAGCCGGGCCGAAGCGAGGTTCAAGGCCAAGGGTGTGCGCGCAATGAATGAGCACGCACAGGTTGTGGCAGACCACCTTGGCCAGGACTTCGTTAATCTGCGCCGTCTCGCCCTTGCTACGGATCGGCTCGCCGAACTTCCGCTTAATCATGCTGAACGCCGTCTCGACGTTGCTCCGGCGGTGGTAGTGCCGCAAGAAGTCATCGCGCCGCAGCGCGAATTCGAAGTACATGCGCGCCCACGCCGAATCCTCCGTGGGTACAAGCGACGGCTGCGGCATAACGGCCGACTTCTTGAACATGATGTACGGGGTGACGCCCATCGCGTCGGCCCCAGCCATGTTGGCCTTGGTGGAATACGCCTTGTCCGCCGAGACGGCTTCGACGTTCATGGCTTGCGAGCCTTCGATAAGCGAAAGGAAGTGGCGGGAATCCGACGCAAAGCCATCGCTTACGTCGGCTTGGGTGACGATCTTGGTGGCCGTGCCCACCATCAGGTGCAGTTTGATCCAGCGGTGCGTCTCGGTTTCGCGGCCCCAGCGAGCGTTGAACCAGCGAGCATACTGGCCAGTTGTGAAGCCACTGCTGTCGATGGCGAAGTCCGTCTCAACGGCGCGCAAGGGAAGGGCGCTCTCCGCTATCAGGCGCTTCAAGATCGGCGTCAGCGCTGGGTCCGCGAGGTAGTTAGAGATGCTGTTGAAGTGTGGAGTGCGCGTGATATACCCGGCGGCCTGAGCCTCCACAAGCGCGCTCATATAGCGCCGGGTCGAGAGGCCGGTGTAGAGCTTGTAGATGCATGCCCACGTCATATCGGCCAGCCCGAGACGAGGACGGCCCATTCCCGGTTCCGGCT
>JANXYE010000364.1 GCA_025350285.1 Chloroflexota bacterium | reverse complement strand
CTCAATCCCCATCGAACGGGCGGTGCCTTCGATGATCTTCATGGCCTGGGGTACGTCGTTCGCGTTCAGGTCGGCCATCTTCAGCTCGGCGATGCGGCGCAGGTCCGCCATTTTCACCTTGCCGGCCTTGCCGTCCTTCTTGACCGCCGCGACGCCCTTTTCGATACCGGCCGCCTTGCGCAGGAGGTCGGCCGCGGGCGGCGTTTTGAGGATGAACTGGAAGGAGCGGTCTTCGAAGATCGTGATCTGCGCGGGAATAATCTGGCCCGCCTGCTGGGCGGTGCGCGCGTTGTAGTCTTTCACGAACTCCATGATGTTGACGCCGTGCTGGCCCAACGCGGGGCCGACAGGCGGGGCCGGGTTCGCTTTCCCGGCCGGCAGTTGCAGTGTCACCACTGCCCGGACTTTCTTAGCCAATGGGGTACTCCTGGCGTGCTAGCGGCGAACGCGGTGGCTCGCCTCCGCAAAGGCGCTTCCTTCCGGGGAAGGAGGCGCGACCTCGAAGTATCGCAAAGGGCCGGGGTTGGGTCGAATGGGGGCCGATGAAGCCACCGATGTCGATAGCTACGCAACATCCGCGCGAGCTGCGGGCGGCTGGGCGGGCGCCACTGGACACGTCACTCGGGTTGCACTCTAATCTCGGCTATAATGACGTTTGTAGCGATCGACTTCGAGACAGCGAACGGAAGACGGGGAAGTGCCTGCTCCGTCGGCTGGGCGGTGGTCCAAGACAACCTGATCCGTGAGTCGGGAAGCCAACTGATCGACCCGCAAATCCCCGCCTCTGAGTGGGGAGGCTTCAACATCGGCCTGCATGGCATTCGGCCGAGTGACGTAGTAGGGGCCCCAGTTTTCGTTGACGTATGGGCTCACTTGACCGCAATCGCAAACGGCCGCCCGTTTCTCGCGCACTACGCTGTGTTCGACGTTGGCGTTATACGTGAGGAACACGGTCGGTTCGACCTTCCACTAAAGCCATTTCGATACACCTGCTCCGCCCGTCTCGCACAGGCCGCATGGCCCGGTCTGCTCTCGGTTTCGCTCCCCGTGGTGGCGGACTGGCTGGGAATCGAGCTGGACCACCACGATGCTCGTTCGGACGCCGAGACCGCCGCAAAGATCGCCGTAAGAGCCGTCCAGCAACTCGAGGCGACTGACCTCGCGTCGGCTATCGAGCGGGCGCGACTTCGCTGGGGCGAGGTTCGCGGCGTGGCTGATTGGACGGGCTTCGGCTCGTCCCCGATCGTCGGCCTGAAGACTTTGGATCAAGAGTACGAAGCCTTAGGCATTCGGCGGGGCACCGACCCGAGCCATCCATTGTTCGGACAGGTCGTCGTATTTACCGGAGCACTCCAAACCATGACCCGCGGAGAGGCTCATCGCCGGTTGTACGAGGCTGGCGGGATCCCCGGCAACAGTGTCACCAGGCAGACGAAGATGCTTGTAAGTGGTGATCAGGACTTGAGAAGGTTCGCACCGGGTGCCGCTCAGAGCGCCAAGTTTCAAAAGGCACAGCAGATTCGAGATTCGGGGTGCGAAATTGAGCTTGTCGGTGAGGACGACTTCCTCCGGCTTCTGTGAGCTCTCACCGCGGGTCTGATCTTAGCTGCGGAAGGTGGTAATAGCGCCAGCCTGTCCGAAGGTGGTATGAGGGCTTCGCCGCCATACGCCGCGGTTCACGGTTCACGGTCCGGCACCCCGGCCTCCATCTTCGTGCTAAGCTCGCAGCCGCCCCGCCGATCGGAGCAAAGACCCCACAGGAGCCACCCCATGACCATCATCGGGACCGTCGATAGCGTTTGGCGCTACCCCGTCAAGAGCATGCGCGGGGAGGAGCCGGAGGAACTCTTTCTCGGCTACGCGGGGGTGTACGGCGACCGGCTGTTTGCGTTCACGCAGGCTGGCGGGCCGGCCATCTTCCCCTACCTGACCGGGCGCGACCGGGCCGACATGCTGCGCTACCGGCCGCGCTTCCGCGACGCGGGGGGCGCCGTAAGGCCACCCAATATCGAACAGGTCGAACGGGCCGCGCCGGGGCTGACGCCGCTCTACGCGGATGCGGCGGCCCTGGCCGTGGACGTGGAGACGCCGACCGGCGAAGTGCTCGCCGTCGATGACCCGCGGCTGCGCGGCCAACTCGGCGACGGGCTCACCCTGATCCGCTCGGAACGCGCGCTGACGGACTGCCGCCCGGTTTCCCTGTTCGCCCTCCAGACCGTTGCGGCGCTGGCCGAAGAGGCGGGCATGCTGGTCGATAAGCGTCGCTTCCGGGCGAATATCTACGCTGACCTCGGAGCGGGGGCCGCGGGCTTCGCCGAGGACGGGCTCATCGGCCGGCGGCTCCGGATCGGCGAGCGGGCCGTCATCGCGGTGGTGGACCGCGACCCGCGCTGCAAGATGATCACGCTCGACCCGGACACGGCGGAAGCCACGCCCGCGCTGCTCGCGCACGTCGTACGCGGACACGAGGGCAAGGCGGGCGTCTACGGCGCCGTCCTCGTTGAGGGCCGGGTTCGCCGCGGCGACGCGATCGAAGTACTGGATTAGGTGACGGCGAGCCGCCCCCGCGTGGGGAATCGGTCCCCGGTCGGTTTCCGCGTCTATTTCCGGTGGTCCGGGAGTTCGCTCCACGGACCGAGGCCTTCCAGGTTCTCCGGAAGACTCTTCAGGTATTCGTACTGATCGAAGACGTTGAAGTTCTCCCGGAAGTTGGCGAGTGCCTTTGACCACCACATCCGCTGGCGGCACTCCTCCGGGGTAAGATCCGCCTCGGTGGCGCCCTTGCCACCGAGCTCGACGCGCACCGCCTGGGCGTTGTCGAACGCGGACTGTTGCCATATCGCGGCCCCCATCCCTACGTAGTAGATGAAGAGGACCGTCGTCATCATGGCATACTCGTTTATGAACTGCTCGTAGGTGTAGTTCCGGTACACCTGGGTCTTCGCCATGAACTGGTCATAGAAGGCCCTCAGGACCTTCTCCATGTTGGCGCCGGTGTACACTTCTGGGAGCACGGAACCGCTGCTCATCAGGTAGGCCAGGTCCGAGGGAATGGGGCCCCTG
>JANXYE010000362.1 GCA_025350285.1 Chloroflexota bacterium | reverse complement strand
GAGGCGTTCGCCGCTTCGCCCGGAAAATAGATCCGGGTCGTGAGATGGATGAGCAGGCCGCGAGCGTGGATGATCAGGTTGATGTGCGGCGCTGGCTCGCCTTCGACGAAAGCGGGCTTCACGGTGACGAACCGGTAGGTTCCGCTCGAGTCGGTGGCGCAGCGGCCAAAGCCGGTGAAGCCCGGCTCAGCGAGCAATTCGCGCGTGTCCGCCGGGTGGGCATAGCGGCCATGGCGGTTCGCCTGCCAGATTTCGACAAGCGCGTCGGTCACGGGAGCGCCAGCGCCATCGTAGACCGTCCCTTCGATGACGAGCGCGTCGGGGTCGCCTGCCGCCACCAGTTCGGCCCTGGACAGCGGCTGGAGGATCGAGTGAAACGGGCCGATCGTCTGCGCAGGGGTCTGGCCATGCGTCATCTCAGGCCTCGACCGGGGTGGCGTTGGCGCCCGCGAGCACGATGTCGAAGCGGTAGCCAAGCGCGAACCCCGGCTCCGTGAGCGATAAATCGAAGGCGGCGATCAGCCGCCGCGCCGCCGCCGGGTCCGGTATCGACTGGTAGATCGGGTCGTAAGCGATGAGTGGGTCGTCCGGGAAGTACATCTGCGTGACGAGGCGGCTCGCGAAGTGATCCCCGAAGAGCGAGAAGTGGATGTGCGCCGGGCGCCAGGCGTTGGCGTGGTTGAGCCACGGATAGGCGCCGGGCCGGATGGAGATAAAGCGGTAGCGTCCTTCGGCGTCGGTCAGGCAACGGCCGCCACCGCTGAAGTTCGGGTCGAGCGGGGCGTCGTGCTGGTCCTCGGGGTGGGCGTAGCGGCCCGCCGCGTTCGCCTGCCAGGTTTCGACCAGGGTGTTCGGGATGGGATGGCCAACCTCGTCGAGGACGAGCCCGCTGAGGATGATGCGCTGGCCAAGCGGCTCACCCGCGTGCTGGCGGGTGAGGTCGTAGTCGCTGGGGCCAATCACATCCGACTCGAACCGCGGCCCGGTGATCTCCGAGAGGCCCTCATCGACCGCGATGAGCGGACGCGTGGGCGCGCGCAGGCCCGTCGAGCGGTAGCCGGGGTAGCGGTAGGGCGGATGGACGCTTGTCATCGAACTGCCTCGGGGCGGCTGGGCGGCCTGATTCGCGCAGGCGGTAGGATAGCGCATCGCGCGCCGCCTCACGTGGCCGCGGGAGGAAGATCGTCCTGTCACGCATTACCCACCTCGAACGGGACGAGCTGCCGGAGGAGTTCCGCGGCATCTTCGATGACCTCGCTTCAACGCGCGGTTACGTGCCGAGCCTCTACCGGGCGCTCGCTCACAGCCCGGCCCTGCTGCGCGAGTTCATTTCGATGACGGCCACACTGCGTAGCGAGACCGAACTCGACCCGAAGCTACGCGAACTGGCGATCCTCGGTGTCGCGCAAAGCACGGGGGCGGCGACGCAGTGGCTCGCGCACCTGCCGCTGGCGCGCGCCGCCGGTCTTACCGAGGAGCAGATCGACGGCCTCGCCGTCTGGGAGCGGCACCCAGCGTTCTCGCGGGAGGAGCGCGCCGTCCTGCGCTTCGCGGAGTCGGTCACGCGCGACGTGGGCGCGTCGCGGGAGGCCTGGGATGGGGTCCGGACGTTCTTGAACGAGCGGGAGTGCGTAGAGCTGACGCTGACCGTTGGCTTCTACAACATGGTCTCGCGCTTCCTTGAGACGGTGGACCTGGATATCGACCCGGAGTATGCCCTCAACCGCGGGTAGGGATTCTGCTCTCCCGACCCGGCGGGAGATTGGAGGCGGACATGAACAGTGTGCTGTCCGTATGTCGAAATGCGATGGGCCGGAACGGTCACTCCCCCTCGCCCGCGAAGTCGGGAGGGGGGTCGGGGGGTGAGGGCTGGCTGAACGGCCAGTTTTTCTTGAAGCTTCGGGCCGGGACACGTAGGCTCTGGCCATCGTTCGCATGGGGCGAAGAACCGCCCGGGAGACAACATGGCCGAGACGCTCGCTGACTACCATTTCCTCAAGCTCAACCCCCAGATCCTGAAGAATCCGTACCCGTTCTACCAGGAGCTCCGTGCGCAAGAGCCGATTTCGCGCGAACCGGACTTCGGCGTCTACCTGGTCAGCCGCTACGAGGACATCCTCGAGGTGAACCGCCAGCCGGAGGTCTTCTCCAGCGTGCTGGTCGCCACCGCACCGTACATGGACCCGCCGGCCCCGCTCGATGAACTGGCGGCCTGGCGCGCGGCGCAGCCATTCGGGGACAAGATCCTTTCGAACGACCCGCCGGACCACACCCGCCACCGCAAGCTGATCAACGGCTTCTTCACCGCCCGCCGGGTGCAGTCCTTGGAGCCGCGCATCCGCCAGACGACGAACGAGATCATCGACACCTTCATCGACCGCGGCGAAGTCGAGTTCGTGACGGAGTTCGCCCACATGCTCCCGCGATTGATCGTGGGCGAGCTTATCGGCGTGCCCCAGGAGGACAACGCGCGCTTCAAGGAGTTTTTCGG
>JANXYE010000092.1 GCA_025350285.1 Chloroflexota bacterium | reverse complement strand
AGGTCCGCGCCGCCGGCGATGGTCTCCTGGACCGTCGGTTCGTGCGCAAGCCCGTAGTCGCGCGTCTCGACGAGGCAGCCGCTCCCCAGGTCGTCGAAAAGCGCCATACCGCGCTCCCGCGCGAGCGTCGCGAGTTCGCTCAGAGATGCCTCGGCCGTGAACCCGATGACGCGGAAGTTCGACGAATGCACGCGCAGGATCGCTGCCGTCTCTGGCGTGATAGCGGCGCCGTAGTCACGCGCGTAGGTGCGGTTGGTCGTGCCCACTTCCACAAGCCGGGCGCCGCTCTGGCGCAGGACATCGGGGATGCGGAAGCCGCCGCCAATCTCGACGGCCTGGCCACGCGAAACGATCACCTCGCGTCCACTGGCAAAGACGCTGAGCACCATGAAGATCGCCGCCGCATTGTTGTTGACGACGATCCCGTCTTCCGCGCCAGTGGTCCGCCGGATGAGGCTCCGGACATGTTCGTGGCGGCTGCCACGCTCGCCGCCGCTGAGGTCGTATTCGAGGTTGCTGTACCCACGGGCGACAGCGGCTAACGCGGCGATGGCCCGCTCGCTGAGCGGCGCTCGGCCGAGGTTGGTCTGAAGCAGGACACCGGACGCGTTGATCACCGGCCGCAACGACGGACGAATCGAGTCCCGGACGCGAGCCTCGAGCTCCGCCACCAGGTCCATCGAGTCGAGTGCCACTCCGCCAGCCCGAATGCGTTCGCGGGCTCCGGCGATCACGGCACGCGCCGCTTCGACCACCGTTGCCGGTGGCACACCCTCGCCGCTGTACGAATTTGCCAGTTCATCAACGCCCGGCAAGCCGCGATAGTCGTTCGCCATTCGCCAATTCTACGGAGATGTTCGACTTGCCGCGCTTACACGTTCCATAGAGCCGGACCGCGCGCACTATTGAATCCGCACCTTCCCTAACGAAACGATTGACGGCTCGCGAACCGGGTTTGACCATGGGCTGTCACCAGCCTGTTTCGTGGTTGGCATCGAACCATGGAGAGCACGATTTGAACCTGCGCATTCCCGGCCCCACACCGTGTCCGGAGGAAGTCCTCCAGGCGACGGGCCAGCAGATGATCAACCATCGCGGCCCGGAATTCGCCCAGATGCTGCGCCGCGTCACCGACGGCCTGAACTGGGTGTTCGGGACCTCCTCGGATGTGCTTTCCGTAACGACCTCCGGTACGGGCGGCCTCGAATTCGCCGTCGTCAACACGCTTAGCCCGGGGGACAAGGTGCTCAGCGTCTCCATTGGTTCCTTCGGCGACCGGCTGAAGAGCATCGCGAAGGCGTACGGGGCCGAGGTGGTCAGCTACGCCCTCGAATGGGGTGAAGCCGCCGACCCGGCCGAAGTTGGGCGGCTGTTGGACGCGGACGCTGAGATCAAGGCGGTCATGGTCACCCACAACGAAACCTCCACGGGCGTCACGAATCCGCTCGAACTGATCGCCGCCGAGGTGCGCAAGCGCGACCGTTTGTTGATCGTCGATGCCGTCAGTTCGCTGAGTTCGGTCCCCTGCCCCGTCGAGCGCTGGGGCCTCGATGTTGTCGTCAGCGGCTCGCAGAAGGGCTGGATGGCGCCTCCGGGGCTCGCCTTCGTCTACATGAGCGAACGCGCCTGGGCCGCAAACGCGGATTCCAAGATGCCAAAGTACTACTTCGACGCCGTGAAGACGCGCGATTCGCTGGCCAAGCTGCAAACGCCGTGGACGCCCGCCGTCTCCATCTATTACAGCATGGACAAAGCGTTCGAACTGATGCGCGCAGAGGGCCTCGAAGGAATCTTCACGCGCCACGAGGACCTCGCCAGCTACACCCGTCAGCGCGTGAAGAGCCTCGGCCTGAAGCTCGTCCCCGTCGACGAGAAATTCGCCTCGAACACGGTCACGGCCGTCTGGTGGCCCGATGGCATCGACGGGAAGGCGCTGAGTAAGCGCGCCCGCGAGGAGTTCGGGCTCGTCCTCGGCGGAGGCCAGGGCAAGCTCGAAGGCAAGATCTTCCGCGTCGGGCACCTCGGCTACGTCTACAAGGACGATGTCGTCTCGGCGCTCGATGTCGTCGAGGAACTCCTGGCCTGATTCTGCGCTGCCTCGCGCCCGGCATGTTCCTATGCGATTTGCATAGGAGCGGTTCTGCATGCAGAATGCATGACACATGGACGCTATCGAGTTCGTCGCCACCCGTACCCGCCTCCGCCTCTCCCAAGCCGCGATTGCGGCCGCGCTGGGCGTGGACCAGGCGACCATCAGCCGCTGGGAATCGGCCAAAGCCCGCATCCCCGGCCCCATCGAGCTCGCTCTCGCCACCTTGCAACAGGAGATCTCCACCATGCCCTCACCCCGTCCCCGGGTGCTCGTCGCCGACCCCATCTCCGGCGAAGGCGTGGAAATGCTTCGCGCCGTTGCCGATGTTGATGTGAACACGGGGCTCGCGCCGGACGCCCTCATCGCGATCATCGGCCAATACCAGGGCCTCGTCGTCCGCAGCGAAACGAAGGTTACGCGCGCCCTCCTCGAAGCGGGGACGAAGCTGGAAGTTGTCGGCCGTGCTGGCGTCGGTGTCGATAATATCGATCTCCTGGCCGCCACCGAACGCGGCGTGATCGTCGTGAACGCCCCCCAGGGCAACACCATCGCCGCCACCGAGCACACCGTCGCGTTGCTCATGAGCCTCGCCCGCCACATCCCCCAGGCCGATGCGACCATGCGCGCGGGCAAATGGGCGCGCAAGGACTACGTCGGGACGGAGCTCCGCGGGAAGACGCTCGGGATCGTTGGGCTCGGCAAGATCGGCGTCGAGGTCGCCCGCCGCGCCATCGCCCTCGAAATGGATGTCATCGGCTACGACCCGTTCGTCCCCGACGAGCGCGCCCGGGCACTGGGCCTCGAGCCGGTGGACTTCGACTCCCTCATCACGCGCTCGGACTTCATAACTGTCCACGTACCGCTGAGCGCGACCAATACCGGGCTTCTCGGCGCCGAGCAGATCGCCAGGATGAAGACCGGCGTGCGCCTCATTAACGTCGCCCGCGGTGGTATCATTGATGAGCAGGCGCTCGCCGATGCTGTAAAGTCCGGGAAGGTCGCTGGCGCCGCCATCGACGTGTTCACCGATGAGCCGGTGAAGCCCGACAACCCGCTCCTCGGCGACCCCCGCATCATCACCACGCCACACCTTGGCGCATCGACCAGCGAGGCCCAGGAACGCGTCGCCCTCGATGTAGCTGAGCAGCTCGTCGATGTCTTCAACGGCCGGCCCGCCCGCTACGCCGTCAACGCACCGATGCTCGTGCCAGAAACGCTCAAGGTGGTCGGCCCCTACATGGCTGTCGCCGAGGCCGTCGGTTCGGTCGCCACCCAGCTCGTCACCGGTAAGCTCACGGCCATCGCCATCGATTACTACGGCGAAATCGCTGAACACGATGTCAGGCCGCTGCGCGCGTCGGTCATTCGTGGCCTGCTCAAACCAATCAGCGTCGAAAACGTCAACATCGTGAACGCCAACATCGTCGCCCAGGCGCGCGGCTGGAACATCGACGAAAAGCTGCGTAGCTCCCACGACGTCTTCGTCAACCTGATCGACGTCCGCGTGATGACCACCGACGCGGAGGTCAGTGTCTCGGGCACGGTCGAGCACGGCCACGCCCACATCGTTTCCATCAACGGCCTCGATGTGGACCTCCAGCCAGCGCCGGGAGCGTTCCTCGTGGTCATCGACAACGACGACAAGCCCGGGATGATCGGCCGCGTCGGCACGTTGATGGGCAGCTTCGACATCAACATCCAATCGATGCAGGTTGGCCGAAAGGGCCCGCGTGAGCGCGCAATCATGCTGCTGACCGTGGACGAAAGCCCGACCGAAGCGCAGCTCGCTGCGATCGCCGCGATCGACGGCATGTTCAATGTCCGCCTCGTCCGGCTTTAGCCCGGGAGCACGACGGTCCCGTCTCCATTGAGTAGCCGCTCAATGTGCAAGCGCAGTCCAGGAAAGACGCGGCTATGCGTCCAGCCGTCCGCATCCGGCTGCAGCTCCACATATTCCCCACCTTCGAGTGCGAACCAGAAGATGCGGTCGTCCTCGGTCACCCACACTACATATTCCTGCACGCCCGCGTGGCGGTACGATTCCTTCTTGAAGTGCAGGTCGTAGGACGCGCTGGAGGCAGCGATCTCGACGGCAAGCTCGGGCGCGCCGTGCATGTACGAGTCGCTGCCAATTCGTGCACTTCCACCGCCTGTCTTCCACAGCATTGCGTCGGGCTGGACATGGTCCGCCGATGAGAGATACAACGAGCCTTCGGCCGCCGCTGCTGTCCCCGGATGGTGGATCGCGTACCCATCGACCCAGGTTGTCAGCCGTGCCGCGGGGCGGGCATGTTCATCGATTCTGACGGGTGAAGCCACGTACACCACTCCTTGCACGAGTTCAGCTTTGATGCAGTCTCCCGTCAGTGCGTACCGGCGGTCGAACTCTTCGGCGCTGAGACGCATCCCGGATTCGAGCGCCGGGTTCGCTATCGATCCGGCTGGGCGTCGGCGGGGTGGGCTGGCAATCACCATGGGCGGGCCTCCG
>JANXYE010000025.1 GCA_025350285.1 Chloroflexota bacterium | reverse complement strand
ACGCGAGGTGCTCGTTTCGCGTGGCCAGGCCGTCGAGATTGGCGGCGGCTTCCGCATCCCCGATGTGCTGCGCCAGAGCGGCGCCCGGCTTGTGGAAGTGGGTACGACCAACCGCACCTACGCCCGTGACTACGCCGCCGCGATCACGCCAGAGACGGCGGCGATCCTGCGCGTGCATTCCTCAAACTTCCGCGTCATCGGGTTCACTGCCGAGGCGTCTCTTAGCGAACTCGCGACGCTCGCGCGGGAGCGCAGTGTGGCGCTTTTCGACGATCTGGGGAGCGGCTGCCTGGTCGAGACGCGCGACTACGGGCTGGCGCACGAACCGACGGTCCAGGAGACCATCGCCGGCGGCGCGGACCTCGCGATGTTCAGTGGCGATAAGCTGCTCGGGGGGCCGCAGTGCGGGATCGTGGCGGGCCGCGGCGAGCTCATCGAACAGCTACGCCGGCACCCGCTCGCGCGGGCGTTGCGGGTGGACAAGCTCACGATCGCGGCGCTCAACGCCACGCTCTCCAGTTACGCGGAGGGGCGCGAGCGTGAAGAGGTGCCTATCTGGCGGATGCTGGCGATCGACGAAGCTCGCTTGAAGCGTCGCGCGGGGGGGTGGGCGCGGGCCTGGGGCAAAGGGGCGACCGTCGTCCGGTCACGCTCGATGGTTGGCGGCGGTTCGCTCCCAGAGGAGGGCGTGGCAACCTGGTGCGTGGCCCTCCGCGTGGCCTCGGCCGACGCGCTCGCACGCGAATTGCGCTCCGGCGAGCCCGCAATCGTGGCGCGCATCCACGACCAGGCGGTGCTCCTCGATCCGCGCACGGTGGAACCGGGGGACGACCGGGCCGTCGCTCAACGGCTGACCGCACTCCGCTGACTCAGTCGCTGCACCCATTTAATCGGCCGCGGCGCATCCGTCGTACAAGCCGGTAGCGGCCGGGGCGGCCCTGGAGTTCGAGATGTTTCCCGTAACCGCGCTGTTTCGGGATTGGCAACCGGGGCCGTGTTCAAGGCGAAGTTCGATAAGGCGGGGGACTTCGCCTACGTCTGCAACTTTCACCCGAACGTGATGAAGGGGACCGTGCACGTCAACCAATGACGAAGTTCTGAGTACTGAGAGGCTGCGTCGTCAAGGCAGCCGTCCGGGCCGGGGCGCTCCGGCGAGGCGCCAAGCGCCGTGGTTCTCGCACGCTTAACACGGAGGGCCGTTGCCTTGCCGATCCAGTGGCCGTACTATGGCCATCTGTTACGGATTTCACAATGACCCTGGAAATCCCCGAAGTCGTTATCAACCGTCTCCCCGTCTACGCCCGCGCGCTGGCGGATCTCGCCGACGCTGGCGAATCCGTGGTCAGTTCGCAGGCCCTGGGCGACCTGCTCGACGTGACGCCGGCCCAGATCCGCAAAGACCTGAGCTACTTCGGGCGCTTTGGGAAGCAAGGCCGCGGCTACAATGTGCAGGGGTTGCTCGCCCGGCTGCGCGAGATCCTTGGGCTCGATCGCCGTTGGCGCGTCGTACTGGTGGGTGTCGGGCGGCTCGGGCAGGCGATCGCCGAATACGGTGGGTTCAGCCCCCAGGGCTTCGAAATCGTGGCGGTATTCGATAGCGACCGCGAATCGGTTGGCAAGCCAATCGGGGGCGCAAAGATCCGCCACAGCGACGACCTCGACGCGTTCTTGCGCACGAACGGGGTGGATATCGGGATCGTTGCCGTGCCTGCGCTGGCCGCGCAGCAGGTTGTCGATCGGCTCGTGAAGGCCGGGATCCAGGCGATCCTGAACTACGCCCCGATGACGCCGCACGTCCCGCACGGCGTCACGGTTCGAAACATCGACCCAGTGCTGGCAATGCAGAGCATGACGTTCTATATCAAACAGCGGGAACCGGCGGGAAAATAGAGGGATTGGGATCCGCGCCCTCACCAATCGCCTCGAATGTCGCGGACCGGAAGTGATTCGAAGATGCTCGATGGCGCCACAACGTTCGGGATGGCAGACGTCGTCCGTCGCCGCGCAATGAACCAGGGAGCTGAAAGACGTCCCACCGGCACTCCAAGACGGACGCGGCCACGTGGTCTACCGCGTGTGTGAACGTGCGTCTTCGGTAGCCAGGCGGGCCGGGCCTTGCGAGATGGCGCGCAACCCGTGCTCGCCCAGTGCCCTGATGACGGCCTCGAAGTGGGCCGTGCCGTTGACTTCGAGCAGCAGGTCCACGACGACCACGCCGATGGCCACGTCCCGCGCCTCGCGGTTATGGTCGACCTCGAGGACGTTCGCGCCGGCCTGGCCGATGACCGTCGCGACGAGGCCGAGTTCGCCGGGGGTATCGGAAAGTTCGACGACCAGGTGCGCGTACCGCCCGGCATCCACGAGCCCTCGGCGCACGATGGAGCCAAGCAGATTGATATCGATGTTGCCGCCGGAGAGGACCGCGACGGTCGTGCCGCGGGGCCGGTACGCTGCCGATTGGAGCGCGGCTACGGCAAGCGCGCCGGCACCCTCGACAATCAGCTTCGAACGCTCGATCAGTAACACCATAGCGTGGGCGATGGCCTCTTCCGTGCATGTCACAATCTCATCGACATAGCGTTCGATAAGGGCGAAGGTGCGATCAGACGGGCCGGCGACGGCGACGCCATCGGCGATGGTGCGGGCATGGGTGAGCTCGAGCGCGCGGCCCACGGCGCGGGACCGCTGGATGCCGTCCATGGACGCGGCCTGCACCCCAACAACGCGCACGCCGGGCTTTAAGGCTTTGACCGCGGTCGCGATTCCGGCGAGCAGTCCGCCGCCGCCGGCCGGGACCAGGATCTCCTCGACATCCGGGGCCTGCTCGAGGATTTCGAGGCCGACTGTCCCCTGTCCCGCGATGATCGCGTCGTGGTCGAAGGGCGGCACGTAGATTCGTCCCTCGCGGCTCGCGGTCTCGCGGGCTTCGGTCCGTGCCTCTTCGAGCGAAGCGCCGTGGAGGACGACGCGAGCGCCGTAGCCCGCGGTCGCGTTGACCTTGGCGAGGGGCGCCGTCAGCGGCATGACGACGGTCACATCAATGCCGCGGGAACAGGCGGCAAGGGCCACGCCCTGCGCATGGTTCCCCGCGCTCGCGACAACGAGGCCGCGGCCGCGCTCCTCGGGGGAGAGGCGGAGGACGAAGTTGGTCGCGCCGCGGATCTTGAACGAGCCCGTGCGCTGGAGCTGTTCGCACTTGAGCAGTATGGGGACGCCGGTTGCCCGCTCCAGGAAGCCCGATGGGAGCATCGGCGTTGTGCGGATAGACGGGCGGATGGCGTCGCGCGCCGCGAGGATGCCGGCGAGGGTGACGCCCGTGTCTTGCATGCCGGCATCTTCGCACACAGCGTAGCCGGCGCGCGCATTGGGAGCGGCAACGTTCTGGCCGCCATTCGGCGAAACGTGCGCAACGAAAAGCCCCCGGCGGTAACCGGGGGCTTCGTTTCTTGTTCGCCAGCCGGGTCAGGCGAGCGAACGCCGCGCGACGCTTCTCCAGACAAACAGGAGCAGAATCGCGCCAAGGATGGCGATGACGAAGCTCCCGAAGTTGAAGCCGCTGACGCTGCCGAAGCCGAGCGCGCTGCCGATGAAGCCGCCGATAACGGCGCCGACGATCCCGATCACGATGGTGACCAGAATGCCCCTGAAGCCGCCGCCACCCGGGTCGTTACCCGGCATCGCGAACTGGGCGATAGCGCCCGCAATCAGACCAAAGACCAGCCATGCAATGATTCCCATAGTCAATTCACCTCGCCGAAATCGTATGTCGCGGGTCGTCACAAAGGCGTCTCGATCCCCAGAAACTGATATCGATTAAGTATCAACGGCGCTCGCGCGAGGAGCGGCGCGTGCGGGTGCCCGCGATACCCGGCGGTGTCGTCAGGCAAAGCTCTCAATGACGTCTGGGAGCTTTGAGAGGCGGTCCACGCGCCAGGCGCCGAAGGGCAGGGGATGACCGTCGCCAAAGCGATCGACCCAGACCGCCCGGAGCCCGGCATCAAGCGCGCCCTCGATGTCGTTCGCGAAGCTGTCGCCCACGTAGATGGTCGTGTCCGCGGTCGAATCGAGGGCGGCGCAGGCGTCCTCGAAGGCCTGGCGGTGGGGCTTGCGATAGGGGTCGTCGGCCATCGTGATAGCGGCGAAGCGGCTGGCGAGGCCGAGCTTCGTGAGCGCGTACCTGGCCGTCGGGCTGTTGCTCAGTACCCCAAGCGTGTAACGCGCGCCGAGCTGGTCGAGCGTGGCCAGGGCGTCCGGGAAGAGCGGCACTTCGAGCAGCTCACGGAAGTGCTTCGAGCCGGCGGCCACGGCGTCCTTCCGCTCGAAGGGAAACGCCCGGCGCCAGGGGACTTGCGGTTCGAACAACAGCTTCCAGTGCGCGCGATCGACGATTCGACCGTCGCGGCGCAGCCAGGTGTAGGCGCGGATCTCCTCCCAGAGACTCTCCCGCGTGAGCCGTTCGACGGGCAGTTCGGCCGCCGCGAGCCCGCCGTCAATTGCCCGATCAATGGCCGCCGGCCAGTCGATGAGCGTGTCGTCGAGATCGAAGAGGATGGTGGTCGCGGGCATTCGCGCATGGTAGACGATGAACGGAGGCGGAAGGCATGGCGCCATCCGGTATAGTGGTGGTACTACGGATTGGAGCGACCAGATGGCGGTCTTAAGCCCCCCACGGCCGAGCAGCGGCGTTACTCCCGATGATCTCCTCAACATGGAGGACGGCCACCGTTTCGAACTCATCGATGGAAAGCTTGTGGAGCGGAACGTGGGACAGGAATCCAGCGGACTTGCAGTCATAGTCAACGGTCGCCTAGCAGGGTGTTGAAAAACTCCTTTGTCATGTATTGGTGCCCCCGTGCACAGGTTCACAAAAGTACGTTAAGTAATGTGTTATTGTCGAGTCGCGCGAAATAGAGGGCTTAAATCAACACCCTGCTAGGAGCCTGTCGGTTTAGACAGCGGCCGGGTTCGACGATACGGTAAGGGTGGATGATCATTAGTTATGCGCTCGTACCGTGACTAC
>JANXYE010000351.1 GCA_025350285.1 Chloroflexota bacterium | reverse complement strand
GCTTTTCGATGAGCCCCTTGAGGCGGAAGGGGTTCCCCTCTTCCGCTATGTCCATGATCCCATACTGTGGGACTTCGGCGCGCGGCACGTCGATCGCGGCGATCATGCTTCCGCCGCGGGTGTAGGCATCGACCATCTGGGCGAGGCACGAGCGCGCGCCGAGGATGATGTCGTCCGGGAACATGAGCGCGAACGGCTCTCCCTCCAGGTGCTCGCGAGCGCAGTTCACGGCTTGCGCGATGCCGATCGGCGCTTCCTGGTGGACATAGGAGAACCTGGCCAGTTCGGCCGTCCCACAGACCCGTTCGATGAGGGCCCGGTCGCCGGTGCTCTTCGCATAGGCGTCGGCGCGGGTAGCGCCACTGAAATGGTGGAGGACCGCATCCTTGCCCTCGGCGACCACGAAGACGATGTGGGTCACACCGGCGGCCACGGCTTCTTCCACCGCGTATTGGATGAGCGGCTTGTCGACGATCGGCAGCATCTCTTTCGGCACCGCCTTGGTGGCCGGGAGCATGCGCGAGCCGAGGCCGGCCGCAAGGATCACCGCATTCGAAACGCGAGGCATGCACGGAATAGTAGGGGCAGCCCGCGTAACAGGGGAAAATGGGCGGCGCCGGCCCTGCCTACCGGGCCGTGCGCGCGGCGAGCGTGCAGGAATCGCATGCGGGTGGTACTATCCAAACGCCTTTCGAATTTACCTGGGAAGTGACTTGAGGAAACGATCTAAAGCTCCACCAAAACCTCTCCCGCCCGAGCCTCGTATCAACGAGCGTATCCGGGTTCCGGAAGTCCGCCTCATCGACGAAGAAGGCCACCAGGTTGGGGTCATCCGCACGTCCGAGGCCATCATCATGGCCCGCCAACGCGGGGTCGATCTCGTTGAGGTCGCCGCCCAGGCAAGCCCGCCCGTTTGCCGCTTGATGGACTTCGGCCGGTTCAAGTACGAACAGTCCAAGAAAGACCGGGAAGCCAAGAAGCACCAGGTCAACATGCAACTCCGCGAAGTGCGCATGAAGCCGAAGATCGACGATCACGACGTCGATTTCAAAACCCGCACAGCGGCCAAGCTGCTGAGGCAGGGCGACAAGGTGAAAGTAACGGTCATGTTCCGTGGCCGCGAAATTACCCACCCACAGATCGGGAAGAGCCTCCTGGATCGCGTCTGGCGGTCCGTCGGCGAAATCGCGATCATGGAAAAGGACGCGATGCTTGAAGGTCGCCATATGACCATCATCCTCGCGCCCGATAAGAAGAAGATTGCCGCGATAGCGAAGGCGGCCCAGGCCGCCGCCGCCGCCGGACAGGCGCCAGCGCCGGAGGAAGAGGACGAAGAAGTCCTTCGCGCCGCCGCCGAAGCCCCGCTCGTCGGTGAAGACGATCACCTCGACGAGGTCGAAGACGAAGAAGAAGATGACGAGGAAGCGACGGCCGAACCGGCCGCCCTATCCACAGGAGCCTGAATGTGCCCAAGCTGAAGACCCACAAAGGAGCCGCCTCGCGCTTTCGCGTAACGGGCGGCGGCAAGATTATGCGAATGTACGGTAGCCGGAACAACTTCCGCCGCAAGAAGCGGAAGCCTGTCACGGTCCAGTTCGGCCGCACCGTCGAAGTCTCGCCCGCGATGGCCACCAACGTGAAGCGTTGGCTCGCCGGCAGCTAGCGGATAACCAGAAGGAGCAACCCCAATGAGCCGAGTGAAGCGGGGCGTCACCGCCCATCGCCGGCATAAGAAGATCCTCGGCCTTACCAAGGGCCACCACGGTCAGCGCCATCGCCTGATTAAGCGCGCGACCGAATCCATGATGCATGCCCTGCGCTACAACTACGTAGACCGCAAGGACCGCAAAAGCGACTTTCGCGAACTCTGGATCATCCGCATCAACGCCGCCGCGCGCCTCCATGGCCTCACCTACAGCCGCATGATTCACGGCCTCAAAGAGGCTGGCATCGAACTCGACCGCAAAGCCCTGGCCGACCTCGCGGCCACCCGGCCGGATGCCTTCGAGGAACTCGCCGGCAAGGCGAAGGCCGCCCTCGCCGCCTAACAAGAGACCCCCCTCGACAGACGAGCGCCACCAATGGAGAGGCCGCCCACTGGGCGGCCTCTTCGTTGGCAGCGGAACCAGCGGCTACGCCAGGATCTCGACCGTTCCGCGGCCGCCATCTACCCGTACGCGCATGCCGTCGCGCAGCTCCCGCGTCCCGTTCTGCGTGGCCGCCACACACGGGATTTCGTACTCCCGGGCGACAATGGCACAGTGCGAAAGCGGCCCGCCGGCGTCCGCAACCACGGCCCCCGCGGCGCCGAACAGCGGCGTCCAGGCGGGCATGGTGGAGCGGCAGACCATAATGTCGCCTTCCTCCAGCTTCCAGGCGTCATCGAGCGTCATCAGCACCTTGACCGGACCGACAACGACGCCCGCCGAGCAGGCAACACCCTTAATCGTCTGGCCGTCACGTGACGGCTCCATGCCGAGGCCGAAGAACTTGGTGACCAGCGGATCCGGCGGCAGATCGGCCGGAGGCGGCGTGCCGAGTGCCGGCGGCGCGACCATCCGCTCATAGCGCGAGAGGTCCGCACGCCGTTCGTCCACCCGGCCGCGGAGGTTTGACCGGTCGCCGTCGGCCGCGATCGCCTGGATCTCCTCGTAGGTCAGGAAGAACACGTCTTCGCTGTCGCCAAGCGCACCATCCGCCACCAGCCGAGCGCCGAGCTGCTTCACGCCGTGCCGCAGCACCGTCGTCGACTTCTGGTCGATCGTGAAGTTGTGGTCCTCGGCGATCGGGATGTACTGCTGGGCCAGCGCCAGCATCCCCTGGAACTGTGGCACGAGCGGCGGAGGCAGCTTCGCGGCGAGTTCAGCGGTAAGCCGCTCCCGGTCGCCTGCCTGCCGCCGGTGGGCTTCGTACGGGTCATCCGCGTCGGGCTTCGCGAGGAAGTTCTTCAACTGCGTCAGCGGCGTCGTCTGGTCCTCACGCCACGACGGATGTGCGAGTTCGATGAAGCGGTTCCCACGCCAACCGTACTCGTCGAGGAAGCGCTGCCATCGTGCGCGGAACTCCTGCGCCAGTGCATGGTCGCCAATCGTAGCTCGACCGGCGACGATGGTTGCGGCGGTCACGACCTCGGTAAGGCCAGCGTCCGCTCGGACCCAGCGGCTGAGATCCCAGAGCGCCTTGCCCAGGGCCACTGACTTGTTGTCGAAGCCCTGAAGCAGCTGTCGTGATTGCGGTACGGCCTCAGGCCCCACCACCTGGCCAAGGAAATCCTCAAGCCCGAAGACTGCGTTCATCGGTGGGATATTGACCCGCATATGGATGTTCCAGATGCGTACGATGCGCTCGTAGAATCCCGCGACGAATGCCGCGACTTCCGGCAGGGGCCGATTGGCGTAGTCGAAGGCGAACACTTCGTCGCATTCGGCCAGCACTTTCGGTTCGAACGTCGCCCTCCAGTCCGCTAGCGCTGTCGAGCCCAGCTCGCCCGTGATGCGGATCATCTCCTGGAAACGTGCGTCCATCTCCCCAGGCGTCCCCATCACCGGAAGTGGGCCGAGGTACGTGTATCCGTTGAACACCTCGGCGCGAAACCCGGAAATCGGCATCGACATCTGCGAAATGGTCTGCGTCGCGCCTTCCGCGAACGCCTGTTGGTAGAGCGTCGCGTCCAGCGGGCTCAGCGGCTGTGGCAGGTGCATCGCGTCCTGGAACCAGAACATCTGCACGTCGTCTGGTTTTCGCCATTTCACCGGGAAGTTCGCGGGTATGGGGATCGGTTGTGGTTGGGCGGTTTCGGCCATTCATTTTCTCCTAACATCCCCTACGGGCTCCGAGCAGCCGCTGCTGGCCCGTTGCCGAGGGACGGCGTCGCAAATGATAGCCGCTGGCCGCGTGACAGCTACTTGCCGGAGAACGTCAGTTTCGGTGCACGCGCCACGCCCAGCGTGTAGACCCCAACCGCCAGCCCGCCCAGCACTACGAAGTCGATCGCCAGCCCGAAAAACGCCGCGCTCGAATCGGCGTAGGTCGCGAGTTCCAACGCATCGACCGCGTAGGAGAGCGGGTTGATGCGGGCGAGGATCTCCAGCCACATCGGCAAATTATCCACGGGGAAGAACGCCCCGCTGAAGAACAACAACGGGAACAGCGCCAGGTTCATCACCAGGTGAAAACCCTGCATCGTCTGGATGCGCGACGCGAACGCTTGGGCTACGCCTCCGAGGAAAAGATTCAAGAGCAGCACCACCGCCAGGCAGACGGCGATTCCGAGTGGGATCCCGTACTGCCATTCGAAATCCACGAACGGGGCCGCAACCGCAAGCACGATGAGCGCCTGCGCAGCCCCGATGGCGACGCCGGCCAGCGACTTGCCCAGCAGAATCCAGTGCGGGTCGTGCGGCGCTGATAAGAGCATCCGCAGGATTCCCGAATCGCGGTCCCGGTAGTACGAGGCGCTTGAAAATGTCGAGGAGAACACCGCCGTCATCACCACGGACCCGGCCACCAGGTACGCCGTGAAGTTTCCATTGCCCGGCAGCTTCGCCGGGTCGAGGCCTTCAGAGACGCCCGTGCCGAGGAGCACGAGCAGAAGCAGCGGCGTGAACATCGACGAATACAGCTGCGACCGCGACCGAATCACCGCCTTGATGTCGCGTTGGAACAGTGCGACCGTCGCCGAAAGAGCGCTCAAACGGCCACCTCCGTCCGCGCCGTCCGGCTCCCGATGTGCTGGAAGTACGCGTCCTCCAGCGTCGCCGCCTGAATCGCGATTGCTCGCACCGCACCGGGGGCGTGTTCGAACAACCGTGGGACGAACGTGGCGGCGTCATCGACCGTTACGTGCAGTTCCGTCCCATCCAGCGTTACCGCGCCGACCCCGGGCCAGCTCCTAATTCGTTCGATGCGTTCGTCCACCGGTCCGTTCAGAGTCACCCGGACGGCCTCCTTGCGAAGCCCGCGCTTCAGCTCGGCGGGCGTACCGGTGGCGACCACCTGCCCGGCCCGAAGAAAGGCGACCTGGTCGCAAACGCTGTCCGCCTCGGCGAGGTCGTTCGTCGCGAGCATGATCGTGCGCCGCCCGCGTTCGGAGCCGAGCAGCCGATCCCACAGTGCCCGGCGTTCCTCCGGGTCCACCCCGGTCGTCGGTTCGTCGAGGATCAGCAGGTCCGGGCCGTGCAGCAGCGCGCGAGCCACATCAAGCCTCCTGCGCATCCCGCCCGAGAGACTCGCGATCGCGTCGCCGCGACGGTCACCGAGCCCAAACGAGGAGAGTAGCGAAGGGATGCGCGCCTTGAGTATGCTCCCCGGTACGCCGAACACGCGGCCCGCAAGTGTGAGGTACTCCTCTGCGGACAGCAGCGGGTCCTGGGCATTCTCCTGGAACACGGTGCCCATGCGTGCCCGCAGTCGTGGCGCCGGCGGTTCGCCGAACACCCGTAGCGTACCTTCCTCCGGCGCTTCCATTGCGGCGAGCAGCGACACGAAGGTGGTTTTTCCGCTCCCATTTGGCCCAAGCAGACCAAACACCGAACCCGCCGGGATGCTGACAGTGAATCCGTCGAGAGCCCGCCGGTCCCCGTACGAGCGAACGACGCCCATCGCTTCAACGGCCGGAGGAAGGGCGGCGCCTGTCACGAACGTCAGTGTTTCATGCCTCCGGCGGGCGGGCTACCGGTCACAGCGGCTGGGCGACGCTGCTCACGAGCTGGCCCATCACGATCAGCATGATGATTGCCGCCATCGGGCTCAGGTCGATCATCCCCATGGTGGGCAGGACCTTGCGGAGGGGGTTGATGATCGGCTCGGTAACACGGAACAGCAGCTGATACAGCGGACTGCCCTGGTCGATCGGGAACCAGCTCAAGAGCGAGCGGGCGATGATCGACCACGTCAGCAACTGGATGAAAAGGACCGTGAATTGGGCTACGTAGGAGTTAATGGCCGGGGCTCCGGAAGATTCTGGCCCTCAGATGATACCAGATCCCCGGAAAGACGCGGCCAAGCTCGGCGGATCAAATCAAGAGGGGCGGGCGCCGGCCGCGACGTCGGGGGTGAGGGCTCACCGGCCCGGCGACCCCTATGTTCAGAGCAGAGGGGCCGGGAGGGCTACACCGCGCACTCGCCTTCGCCGCGCTGGACCTGGTACAGATCCAACCGGCCCCAGTCGATGAACATCGTCTGGTTCTCGTCGTCGAACTCGCCCGGCAGCGTCAGATCCTGGATTGCCGCCTCCAGCGTCTTCGGCCCCACCCGGTCGAAGAAGCTGTTGAACGCTTCGCCCTCTTGCCGGTCACTCTCGTACAAGGCCACGATCCGCTGTGTCGCTTCGGGTGCCCGCTTCGCCGGCAGGCGCACCTTGAGCTGAGTCCCGAAGCGCACCGTCCCTTCGTCGTACGAACCGCCAACGAACATGTGGTACGCCGGCAGCTGCTGGTCGCCCACTTTCATCGCCGCGCCGTGGAACCCGATGTTCGCGATGTGGTGCTGACCGCAGCCGTTGGGGCAGCCGCTCATCTTGATGTGGATCTTCTTCGTCAGCGGATCCTCGATATTCATCAGCTCGATCCGTTCCTGGATCGCCTCGCCCAGGCCCATCGAACTCGTGATCCCCATCTTGCAGCTGTCCGTGCCCGGGCAACTCACGATGTCGGTGATCGTGTTGGCGCCCGCATCATTCAGGCCGAGTTCGCCCAGCTTCTTAAACACTTCGTAGAGGCTCTCGTCCCGCACCCAGCGCAGGATGATGTTCTGCTGTACCGATGTCCGCCCCCGTCCGCCCGCGTATTCCCGCATGATCGTCGCCAGCCCCTGGAACTGCTCGGGCTTGAGGTCGCCGCGGGTCACCTTCACCTCGACGGTACTGAACCCCGTCTGCTTCTGCGAACGCACGTTGCTCATCACAAACGCCGAGAACTCGCGCATGTCGCCGTTCGCCTGTGCGTACAGGGGGCGCTTCACGGGCGCGTTTGCCTCTTCGTTGTCGTGGAAAAGCAGCCGGTCCGGGCTGAAGTCGCGGTTCTGCGCCCAGTCCGCCGCCAGCTCTTCATCGACCATCCGCCGGAACTCTTCGATCCCCACCCGGTCGATCAGGAACTTGATCCGCGCCTTCGAACGGTTCTTGCGCAGTTCGTCCGCTCGTTCGAACAGGCGGATAACCGCTTCGCAGACCTTCAGGAATTCGGACATCGGCACGAATTCCTTCAGGCAATACCCGACCCGCGGCATGATGCTGGTGCCTCCGCCGGTCCGGATCTCGAAGCCTTTCACGCCGTCCTGGATGCGCGGGATGAAGCCGAGGTCGTGGATATCGGTGATCGCCACGTCCTCGTTTGTCGCGCTGAACGCCACCTTGAACTTGCGCG
>JANXYE010000683.1 GCA_025350285.1 Chloroflexota bacterium | reverse complement strand
CGAGCGCCTTCTTCACCGGCTCCAGCGTCCCCTGCAAAAGGTCCCCAACGAGCTGCTCCAGCTTCGAACGGCTGAGCGTCACGTTCAGGTGCTTCGGCCCGCTCGCGTCCGCCGTTATGAACGGCAGGTTGATGTCCGTCTGCTGCGCGCTCGAAAGCTCGATCTTCGCCTTCTCTGCCTCGGCCTTGAGCCGCTGCAGCGCCTGCCGGTCGTTCCGCAGGTCGATCCCCTCGGCCTTCTTGAACTCGTCGATCAGCCAGTCGATCACCCGCTGGTCGAAGTCGTCGCCCCCGAGATGCGTGTCCCCGTTCGTGCTCAGGACCTGGAACGTACCTTCGCCCAACTCCAGGATCGAGATGTCGAACGTCCCGCCGCCGAGGTCATAGACCGCGATCAGCTCGTCGTGCGACTTATCGAGCCCGTACGCCAGCGAAGCCGCCGTTGGCTCGTTGATAATCCGCAGCACATCGAGCCCGGCGATTTTGCCCGCGTCTTTCGTCGCCTGCCGCTGCGCGTCGTTGAAGTACGCCGGCACCGTGATCACCGCTTCCGTCACCGGCTCCCCCAGATACGCCTCAGCGTCCGCCTTCAGCTTCTGCAGGATCATCGCGCTGACTTCCGGCGGGCTGTGCTGCTTGTCGCCCATCTTCACGCGCGCATCGCCGTTCGCCGCCCCCGTGATCGAGTACGGCACGAGCCTCAGGTCGCGCTGCACTTCCGGATCGGTCGCCTTCCGTCCCATGAAGCGCTTTATGCTGAAGACCGTGTTATCCGGGTTCGTGACCGCCTGCCGCTTGGCTACCTGCCCGACGAGCCGCTCGCCCGTCTTCGTGATCGCCACAATCGAAGGCGTCGTCCGCGTCCCTTCCGCATTCGGGATGACGACTGGCTCGCCGCCTTCCATCACCGCCATGCAGCTGTTCGTCGTCCCGAGATCGATGCCAATTACTTTGCCCATTTGTTAGTCCTTAGTCCTGAGTTTTTTAGTCGCTGAGGGCCGTGCCCTCCCAATCGATTCCTTGGCCCCTTGGCGACTTGGCGGCCAACGATGTTCAGGCGTTTAACCTGCTCCCGCCCCCACGATCACCATCGCCGGGCGGATGACCTTCTCCCCCAGCCGATAGCCCTTTTGCGCCACCACGAGGACCTTGCCTTCCTCGCCTGGCTGGTTCGAAATCGCTTCGTGCAGCGCCGGGTCGAACTTTTCGCCCGCGGCCGGTACCTCTTCCACGCCCATCGCCTGTAGGAGGTTCGAAAACTTGCGATGGATGCCCACCACCCCCTGCACCCAGGCCGTCCCCGAGAGTCCCTCATCGACGTTCGCTACCGCCCGATCCAGGTCGTCGAACACCGGCAACAGGTTGATTACCAAGGCCTCGCTCGCGAACCGCGCCGTTGCGCTTCGTTCCTGCTCGACCCGCCGCTTGTAGTTCGCGAAGTCCGCCGCCGTCCGCTGCCAGTTCTTGAAGTACTGGTCCGCCTTCTCGGCGTCCGCCGACGCCGCACCATTGGCCATTGGCTCTTGGCCGTTGGCATCGAGCGTAGCGTCGTCGTCGGTTTCTCTCTCGGTTTCGCCCATAGTCACCTCCCGATTCGTCCGGTTAGGAGCTAACAGCTATCAGCTAGAAGCTCCACCGCGTCGCCAACGGCCAATGGCCAACGGCCTTCATTCGTCTGAGTAGTACTTGCGCATCAACTCCGTCAGCACGTCCCCGACATAGCGCACATGCGCCACCGCTTCCCCGTACGCCAGCCGCGTCGGCCCCAACAGACCGAGCACGCCCGTCGCGCCCCCCGGTAGACCGTACCGCGCGAGCACGAAGCTCATGTCCTGGTACGGCCCCTCGTGGTTTTCATCCCCGATGACGATCGCGATCCCGCCCGAATCCACCGCCCCCGACGGGATGGCCGCCCGCAACTTGCGTTCGTCCATCGCCTCCAGCGTGTCCAGGATGCGGTCGCTCCCTTCGAACTCCGGCTGTCGCAGCAGCTCCCGCACGCCTTCGATAATCGGCGCCGCGGAGGCCGCTTCCTGCTCCTTCAGGAGCATCTCCGTGACCGCCGCCACGATGATCGACTCCACCGCCCCGAGCGGCTCGCCCTTGTCGCGCATCGGCAAGTCCGCCGCCATGTGACCACCAAACTCCGCGTTCAGGCGGTTCGCCAGCCGCGTCAGACCCTCCTGCGTGATGTGTACCGGAAAGTCCAGCGTGTGCTGATGCACCCCCGCGTCCGAAGTCACGACCACCAGCAGCGCCCGGTTCTCCGACAGTTCGACCAACTGGAGCTGCTTGAAGCGCACATCGGTAACGCGCGGCGTAGTCGCCAACGCCAGGTTGTGCATCGAATGCGAAAGCACGCTCGCCGCCAGCGAAACCCACTCCTCCAGGTCCCGCGTGCTCTGGTGAAACTGGTGGAGGATGGAGATCTGCTCCTGCCGCGAAAGGTTCTTCTCCGGCATGAGCGAAGACACGTAGTAGCGGTAGCCCCGGTTGGAAGGGATGCGCCCGGCCGAGGTGTGAGGGTGCGTAATCAGCCCCTCCTCCTCCAGCGCCGCCATCTCGTTCCGCACGGTAGCGCTCGAAAGCCCGAGGTTGTGTTTCTCCACCAACGCCTGCGAACCAATCGGCTGCGCCGAGAGGACGTAGTCATCGACGATAAAGGCGAGGATGCGCGCCCGGCGCTCTGATAAAGTCATTATCAACCCTCGCGGCCAATCTTAGCACTCTCACAACGAGACTGCTAACTGGCCTCAGTCCAGAGTAGCGGACTTGGCCAAGCGATTCAATGGAGGGGGCGGGCGGGGGTTGCCCGGCTTGGACGACATTCCGTTACCATTTGGCCAACCTTGGAGTTGGAGCGCGCCCAGTGGCGATACAGACCCAGCCGTTCATCGACCTCATCGGCGAAGCCGAGGCAGGCACGCTCCAGCTCCCCGAGTTCCAGCGTCCTTGGAAGTGGAGTACGCAGAACGTAGTTCGCCTGTTCGATTCGGTACTGCAAGGCTATCCAATTGGCGCATTTCTTGTCATGGAGCACAACGACAATGTGCATATCACGGCCCGGCCCTTCTTCAAAGGCGAAACCGGCGAGATAGCTCCGTCGGGGACCGGGCGGTTCATCCTCGACGGCCAGCAGCGGTTGACCGCTGGACTCATACTGTTCAGTGACCGGGGTAAATCCCGCTACTACATCGATCTGGATCGCCTTCACAAGCTGTTCGCTTCTCAATTCGGAAACGAACTCGCCGCCATCAATGCCGGCGAATTATCAAAGGAAACGTCGTCTGCCAAGTCTAGCTTCTTATCTGACTTGGATAGCGACGACGCGTACTGCGTAAGGAAGTCACGGGCCCTTGACCCCATGTCAATGATTTCCAGGCATCTACTTTCTACCTCTTTACTTCGCGATGACGAGAAGCTCCCGGTCGC
>JANXYE010000672.1 GCA_025350285.1 Chloroflexota bacterium | reverse complement strand
AACCCTCGCGGGCCACGGCCTCTCTTTGAGCCTGGCCCTGGCCGGCGCCGCGCTACCGGACGGCTTGCGGATTGATGAACTGCATGTGCTGCGCAGCCTGGCCCGCGGAAGGGGGCCCGAAGAGATAGCGTACGAACTTGCCCTTTCGGAGCCGACTGTCGCGGCACTCCTCAACAGCGGGATGGCCCGCGCCCATGTAGCCAGCCCGGCCGAGGCCGCGAAATACCTCGAGAATTGGGGCATCGAATTCGACGACGAGCCGGGCCTGGAGGTCCCCGAACCCCCAGGCGTAATGGTTCGCCGCTCGTTCCTATTCACCGATATCGCCGGTTCTACACCGCTGAATGAGCTGCTCGGTGACGAGCAGTATTTTCGGTTGTTGCAGAGGCACAATGCGGTGGTCGAAACGCTTATCCGTAAGCATGCCGGGGTTGTGATGAAGAACACCGGGGACGGATACTTCGCGACGTTCGAAGAACCGGCCAGGGCGCTGGCCTGCGCGACCGACATTGTCCAGCGCTTTCCCCTGTCACTCCCCGGCGCGCCAACCGCCACCATGCACGTTGGCGTAGGCGTCCACGACGGTGCGGCTGTCCTTTCCGGAAACGACGCGTTCGGGATCGCCGTAGTCACGGCGTCACGGATATGCGGCCTCGCCGCTGGCGGAGAGATCCTTGTCACGGAGGCTATCCGGAGGCTGGCGCCCGAGACGGAGGGCCTCTTCGCCGACCGTGGCCGCCCGCCGTTGAAGGGCATCGCGCGCGCGCCGAGGGTCTATCAAATGCGTCCGAGGCGCGCTCCGGTAGGTTAGGCGCACGGTATCCACCCCTCAAACGAGTCGAGCGGATTGTTGACCGTCCGTGATCGGGCGGACTGAGTGTGAGGTAGTTCACACACCGGTCTGATTCCGCGAAATTTCCCGTTGACAATGCGTCCGAGAGGGATGCATGGTACTGCGGTCAACTTTGTGGGGTGTTTTTGATGCCTTCCGGCTATCCAGATGATCCGCTGTCGCCGAACAAGCCGCTGATTTTTGCGGTCCTTGATGAGCAATACCGTGACCCGCGCCGTCGCTGGGAGTCCCTCAAACTCCACCGCCTGCTGAAGTGGCTCTGGGATCCGGATAAATCCACGAACGCAGCGGCCGCCAAGACGTATATCGGAAAGCTCAAAGGATACGGTCCCCTCGGTCAGCGGTACGCGGACCTCAATGGGCACGTACGCCTCTCCCGCGTTCCAGAGCTCCTGGGCCAGCTCTCAAACGACCCAGCGACAACGCGTGCCCACGTAGATGAGGATTGGTTCGGCGGCAATGGTCCGTTCCAATGGCTGCCGGAGCCAACTTCGGCCGGTCGTGAACGGGAGACGCTGTTCCTTGATGCGATGATCGCGGCACTCGATGCGTCGCTTGGCCTCCAATCGGTCGAGAAGTGCCACCCCGACAACTGGGCCGACGATGACCATGCTGGCTCGTGGCCTCCGTTGGCGAACGACCCGAAAGGCGAGAATACGGCGCCCTCGACGATCGAACGCCTCTACGCCCGGCTCGACGTGGAAGCGCTCGTCCGCAACCGTCCGATCGACTTCTACTCCGTGACGGATGACACACCACGCTATGAGGTAGTTGTCGCTCGAGGGCCCGAACGTATCATCGTCACCACGCTGACTCCTGGCATGGTCAAGAGGAGAAAGTAGGCGCAACCGAAATGCCTGTTCCCGTGACTCGTAAGGTCATCGTGCGGTTCCGCGTCTTCTGCAATCCGGCCGATAAACCTGGCTTCGCGCCACGGATCGCGGAGTGGATGGCGAACGCGGCTTCGGTGTTCGCCCAAATCGGCATCCGGCCAGAAGCCCCGTTCCAGACAAAGTTCTACACCAACCCCGTACATTTCGCTGAGTGGGTTGGTCTGTCACGTGTCACCCAAGACGCAGCGATCGGCCGCCGGGCGGCGGCCTACCGGAATGACGCCGGTGCGGCCGACATCTGCGCGTACGTGGTCGATATCGTGGAAGCTTTCCAGGGATTGGCAACGCAGAACTCTCCAGACCTTCTGCTGGATCAGAGCGCGTGCGAACGAGACCTCGCCCATGAGATTGGCCACGTCCTGGGCCTCGCCGACACCAGTGCTCAACACGAGATCATGTACAGCAGTCCCTGCAGCGCGCTTGCCCCGTGGGGCTTCTCGCTGGTCCAGGCCAACTGGGTCGCGGGAAGCCCGCTGCTCAAACCAATCTAGGACTCTACGAAGAGGACACGATGGGAATCGAAGACGACGTCAATAAGTACCTGTCCTTTGCGGAACCCCCGTATGAGCGAGCTGCCGTAGAACTCGGCCCGGACGTTTTGCCGGTTCTGCGCGGCGTCTTTGAAAGCACGAGCCACAGCGACGACGCGTCCAAAGTTCTGCTGGCCCGGCGGGCCGTGTACTTCGCTGGCGTCACGGCCAGCAAGTTCCCGCCGGCGGTGGACCCCGCTCTGCGGCTCGTGGCGGAGGCGCTCGGAAACGACAACTACAGGGTCCGCCTGGCCGGCGCCGCGGCCGCCGCCGAGATTGGCGGGCCGTCACGAATCGAGGCGCTCATTACGTGCCTGGGGGATCCTCATCCTGCGGTCCAGGCGTGGGCCATTGGCCAGATCGCCCTGCCGCGAGACGACCAGTTCGCCACCATCCGGGCGACTGAGGGCGCCCTCCGTGCCATAGCCGACGGACAGGACGACGAACTGGCGACCGCCGCGCGGGATCTGTTGAACCCACCGGGCTAAACCCCCAGCGCCCGCGCGATCGTCTCCAGCGCCTCCAGCGCCTCGTCCGTGCTGCGCAGCAGAATGTCGCTCAGTTCCGCAATCTCGGGCGGCGTTTCCGGCCCCCCCGAGACGCCCGCGAGGAGCACGTGGACGCCTTCAGGAGCGAGCTGGAGCGCGGCCCGGAACATGCCGGCGTCCGTCTCGTCGTCGCCCATCACGAGCATTGAGCGCGTCTTGTACTGCTTGGCGAGGGCTCGCAAGGCGAGATCCTTACCGCCGCGCGCGTCCGGCAGAACTTCGAGCACCATCCGCCCTTCGCGCAGCCGCAATCCGGCGGGCAGGTCGGCGAGCACGGCGCGCAGCTGAGGTTCCAACTCGGGCGTCCGGCGGTAGTGAAAGGCAGTCGAGATCGCCTTGCGTTCGACGTGAAGAAAGGCGCTTGGCACGGCCGAAACGACCCGCTGTTCGACTCGTTCGAGCGCCGCCCCGAGGGCGATGCGGTCGACACCTGGCAGAAGGTCGTTCTCGAACGTCGCCTCCAGGCCGTGACTGCCGATGACGATCACGCCTTCGCAAGGGACCATCCGGCGTGCGGTGTTCAGGTCTCGGCCGGTGATCACGGCGACGCGCGCGGTCGAGGCCAGCCGGTCCAGCACAGCGAGCGTCGCGGCGGGCACCCGCGCCTCCGCGGCGTGCTGGACGATTGGGGCGAGCGTCCCGTCCAGGTCGGTGGCGATGAGAAGTGGCCCACGGGCCGACGCCAGGGCACGGAACTGTTCGATGGCCGCGAGGCTTAGCATGGCGTTTCCTCCAGGTCGGTGAGAAAGGACGTGGCCCAGGCGTGTGCGTCACGCGCGCGCACGGCCGCGATGAACGCGTCACTGACACGGGCGAGCTGCCCGTTAGCGGCCCGCCGCAGAGTCGCTATAAGTTGTTCGGGTTCGAGCGGATCGACGAAAGTGAGCCCATTGTCTCCGAACGCGGCGAAGGCTTCGGCGACGCCCGTATCCCGGCCGGCGATGACCATCGCCCGATTGGCCCGCGGCCGCCGTTCCTGCGCGAGCGCGGCCTGCAACGGGACGAGGTTCATCCCATCGGCGAGCGACGATGTGAAAATCACGTCCGCCTCGCGTTGGAGGGCGATAACCTCGGGCCAGGCGATCGCCTGGCGAAGCTGCAGAAACGCGCCTCCA
>JANXYE010000350.1 GCA_025350285.1 Chloroflexota bacterium | reverse complement strand
CTTCGCGCAGGAGTTGCCGGCGAAGGCGCTTCACGGCCTGCCCATGCAACTGGCTGACCCGCGTCTCCGAGACCGAGAGGACCGCGGCGATGTCCTTCATGGTCAGCTTTTCGACGTAGTAGAGCGAAACGACAAGGCGCTCGCGCTCCGGAAGGCCCTTCACGGCGCGGATCAGGTCTTCGTACAGTTCCTTCTCTTCGAACGAGCGTGTGAAATCGATGTCCTCGTCCGCCGTAGGCTTTTCAGCCGCCGGAAAGGAATCGCCGTCGTCGTCCTTTTCAAGCATCCGGTCCAGCGAAACGGTCACCCAGCGGGCGTTCGATACGGCGTCCCGATACTGCGCGATAGTCACGCCCATGTGCGCAGCCACCTCGACTTCGACCGGCGTCCGCCCGAGGCTGCTTTCCAGTTGGCTCTGGGCGCGCTGCACGTCTCGGGCCTTCTGGCGCATCGTGCGGCTCAACCGGTCCATCCGCCGGAAGGCGTCGATCATCGAACCGCGGATGCGGCGGACCGCATAGGCGTGGAAGTTCGTGCCTTTGGCAGGGTCGTAGCGGCGGACCGCTTCGACGAGGCCACAGGTGCCGTACCCAACGGCGTCTTCGAATTCAAGCAGCCCGGGAATTTCCAGCGGAAGCGAGCGGGCCACCCGGCGTACGAGCGGCGCGTATTGCATCACCAGTTGCTGCTGCTCTTCCAGCGTGAGACGAGTTGACGCCGGTTCTACGGGCGCCTCGATTTCAAGAGTTGGCCATTCCATGTCTTGCGTTGTCCCCCGAACAATCACCGTGCCGGCAACCGTCTTTCGTGGTTGTCGATCAGGCATTCCAAATATTCAGGTGATCGCGGTGACAAAACAACGGACAGTGGGTGACACTTGGGTGCGCATTCGGTGACACGGGACGACATAAGTGCCAGTTTACACCCATTTTACAGACCATAACCGATATAGTGCGAAGTAAGTCGGCGTACCGCACGTCCTGAACGCGGCTACCCACCGCCGGGTGATGGGCACCTTCAACCACGCCACCGCGTGGCATCAGGCAGTCCTTACCACGCCAAACGGCGCCACCGAGAAAGGTCCGTCGAGCGGCTCGGCCTGGCCTGACATCGCCCCGCCCGCCGGGCCGCGGCCGCTCGCCAGCCAAACGCACTTGCACGGACATCCCCGCCCCCTATAAAGATGAACGATGGATCATGAGATCATCGTGTGCGAAGGGTCCGGAGCCGTGAGGGCCGTCGCCCGGGAGGCTGGCGTGTGGTCGTGGCGGCCACCGCTCGCCCCGATGGGCCGCTGGCCCGTCTTGAACAGCGCCGAAGACCTCATCGCTATCTCGGTAGCGGAACCCGGTCCCACCGCCTCCAAGAGCATTATCCGGATGCTCCACCTCGATGGCCGCGATGCCGGACTCGCGTACATTTCGCCCGGAGGCGTTGCCCCCGTTATCGCCCCGCGTGTCCCGCATTACGCCAACTGGTCGCCCCGAGGCGACATCTTAAGCTTCGTGGCTTCGGGTCGTGAAAACCTCGGCCTCTTCCTCAGTGACGCGGCCGGCACGTATAGCGCCGACGCGATCGCCTCCGGCGCGCCACTGTTCTCCTCATGGAGAGCCGACGGCGAGGCCCTCGCCATCCACTCCGGGGCAGACCTCGAACTCTACTTTCCCGCGAATCGTGGCCGCATCGCGATCAGCAGCCTCGCGGTCGGCTTTCGCACACCGGTCTGCATTGGTGACGCCGTTATGTACACCACCGCGGAGGACGGCCAGGCCGCTCTGATGCGCTGGGACATCGGCTCCGGGGAGGCGACGGAACTCGCGCGGTTTGGGGGCGGGGTCGCGCTCCAGCAGCGGCCCGGCACGGCCCAGCTGAGCGTGGCGGTGGCCGAAGCGGATGAGAGCGGAGCGTTCACCGGCCTCTACCTGATCGACGCCATCAACCCGGCCACCCACCCCGTGCGCGTGGCGCGCGGGCCGTTCGTTGCCGCCTTTTGGTCACCCGTGGGAGACCGCGTCGCGCTCGTGGTCCCATCCCAGATTGGCGACGGCCGCTACGCACTCCGCGTCGTAGATGCCACTGGCGCCACCGTTGCATCTACGGAGGCGTTCGTCCCATCCCAGGATTTTCGGCTTATGATAGGCTTCTTCGACCAGTATTCGGTCTCGCACCACCTCTGGGCGCCAGACGGAAGCGCCTTCCTTGCCAGCGGGCGGCTCGGCGGCGACGCCGTCGCCTGGTCGTTCTCGGACCCGGGCAACGACTACATCTTCTACTGGGAACCGCGCCGTGGCTCGCCGCTGGAGTTCGTCGGCCCGGGCGATAGCGCCTTCTTCGCCCCTGCCCGGCGGACCCCTCAGTAAACCCGCGGTAAGCGCACGCGTTGAAGCGGCCGGGAGCGGAGCGCTACACTTCGCTAGACGGAATCATCTCCGCGGAAGCGAGCCCGCCTAACGCATGGAACTTCGAACCGAACCAGTGCCCGGCGTGGCTGAGCGCACGGCCCGCACCGCCGTCGTGGTCTTTTTGGCCCTCGCCAGTCTCCTGCTCACGTTCGCCCTTGGCTACGGTCTCAAAGAGATAACCACCGAAGACAAGACGACTGTCACCACCACCGCGCCGCGAGGCACGGCCGCCTCGGGCGCGCAATCCACGGCCAACGCTGACACGATCGGCGCGGCGATCATTACCGAAATCGTGAACGTCCTGAAGGACCAGTACGTGGATCGCAAAACGCTCGACCCGACCGTGCTCAAGGAAGCCGCCATCGGCGGGATCATCACGGCCTTGAACGACAGGGAGACACACTACCTCTCGCCGGAAGAGCTCAAAGGCGGCTCGCTCTCTCTGCAATCGACCTATCAGGGCATCGGCGCCTCGGTTTCGAGCCGATCGGGCGAAATCAAGATAGTCGCGCCTTTCCGCGATTCGCCCGCGGCCGCCGCCGGCATCCGCGCCGGCGACACGATCCTCGAAGTCGATGGCCAGCTCACCGACGGCTGGACCGACACCTTCGCGGTCGAAAAAATTCGCGGCCCGAAGGGCACCGCCGTGAACCTCAAGGTACGCCACGCGGACGGCGTGATCGCCACGCTCAGCGTCACCCGCGGGGACATCGACATCCAGAGCGTCTACTCCGAACCGAACCTGGAAATCATACCCGGCGAGAGCAAGAAGACGATCGTCGATCGCACCGGCGCGGCGGCGAAGGACATCGCCTATCTTTCCATTTCGCAATTCCACGATAAAACTCACGACGAGCTCGTGAAGCTCGGCAAGGACATCGAAAAGCAAGGCTACAAGGGCCTTATTCTCGACCTCCGTGGCAACCCGGGCGGCGGGCTGACGGCAACCGAGGACGTTGCCGACGAGTTCCTCTCCAGCGGCACCATCATCATGGAGGAGGATAGCGACGGAAAGCGCACCTCTACCCCGGCCAAAGCCGGCGGCATCCTCACGAAGATCCCTATCGTCATTCTCCAGGACACCGGTAGCGCAAGCGGCGCGGAGGTCCTCGCCGGTGCGCTCCGCGATAACGGCCGGGCGACGATAGTCGGGAGCCGTAGCTACGGTAAGGGCACCGTCAACCGCCTCATCCCACTGAAAAACTGCGGCCAGGCCAACTGCGGCGCCGTCTACCTCGCGGTCGGACGCTGGCTCACGCCCAAAGGCGAGCAAATTGAAGGCCTCGGCATCAAACCAGATGTGGAAGTGCTGATGACCTCACAGCAGTACATCGACGAAGGCGACATCCAGCTGTTCAAAGCGATCGACATCCTGCGCGGCACGAAGTAAGCCTGTTACACTGGCGCGAGACGTGGCCCCGGTACCGTTGCCCGGTCCGGCGCCGCTCCGTCTCCCCACCGCTATGGCTACGAAGAAAACTACACCGACGGGCACCATCGCCCAGAACCGCCGCGCGCGCCACGACTACGAGATCCTCCAGAAGTTCGAAGCGGGGGTTATGCTCACTGGCTCGGAGGTAAAGTCCGCGCGCGAGCATAAGGTGCAACTCCAGGGCTCCTACGCCCGCCTCAAGGGCGACGAACTCTGGCTGCTCGACGCGCACATCGCGCCCTATTCCAACGCTGGCTACGCCAACCACGAGCCTTCCCGGGACCGCAAGCTCCTGCTCCACCGCAAAGAACTCATTCGCATCAGCGAAGCACTGGGCGAGAAGGGCCTGACGCTCATCCCGCTCGCCATGTATCTCAAGAATGGACGCATTAAGGTCGAGGTCGGCGTCGGCCGCGGCATGAAAAATTATGATAAGCGAGAGCGCATCGCCGAACGGGACGTCCAGCGCGATGTCCAGCGCGCGCTCCGGAGAGACGCATGAACTTGCTGTCGGGTGGGGTCACATGATTATCGTCGTCGAAGGTGCTTCGGCCAGCGGCAAATCCACCTGGTGCGCGCGGTACGCCGCCGATTGCACGATCCCGGAAAGTGCCCCGAGTCCGGACGCGCCCGATCGACGTGCCCAGCCTCGGGAGGGCTCCGCTTACTGGCTGGCGCGGAGCGCGGAACGCTGGGCCGCCGCCCTCGCCCTTGAAGCGAGCAATGGCGTGAGCGTCTGCGACACGGACCCGCTCAAGCTTCACTACGCCTGGAGTCTCTTCGTCCTCGGAGAGATAGACACGACCGCGTTCTCCTACGAGCGTGACGCGACTCGATCCGCGATTGCCGCCGGTCGGCTCGGGTTCGCGGACCTGGTCCTCCTCAACGAAGTCGCGCCAGTCGAGGTCCGCCGCCGCCGAGACCTGGACGCCACCCGCCAGCGGAGGCATTTCGACCTCCACGTGCGCCTCGTCGAACCGCTCAAATACTGGTACGCGGCGCTCGCCGAACTGAGCCCCGGCCGTGTCGTCTTTGGGCTGCCCGAAGGGTTGCCTTCATTGGGCAGCCGCGGGCCGCGCGCCGAACGCTCGGACCTCAAGCTGTTCGATCGGTTGCTCCGGAACCTCGAAGCGAACTGAACATGTGTAATCGCTCGACACAGGCCACTGCGGATGTGCTACGATCGTCTGAGCACGGTTCCCGGACAACCGGGCGCCGCGCACACATTTGGGGACGAAAGGACTCGACAGGGAGAAAGGTAGCCGGATAGCAGGCCGAGCATGGCGGCACGCTCGTTAATCACGCAGCCAAAACATAGCTGGCAACAACCAGATACTTCCTCTCGCCGCTTAGGTGAGACGTCTACCGGTTCCCTCGGCCCGACGGGGTTCCGGATAGGCGACGCAATGCCGGGATGCTTCGGAACTACGCAGATAGCCTCCGACTAAGATCATCTGCTGGCCGGTGCGATTGAGGACCACCATCGTATCGCAACGGTGAGACCCCCTATCGGTGGGAATGCCTGTATGATAATTCGGAGCCGTACTTCACTGGACCGGGGGTTCAACTCTCCCGCGTCTCCACCAACCATCCCGAGCCCGCCAGCAATGGCGGGCTCGTTCGCTCTCCGTCTGTGTGAACTACTTCACAGACACGGCCCTCCCCCGGACGCATACTCCGCGCTATTCACCGCTCAGGAGGGCACCCCATGCCATTCAGCACCACCGTCTACCTGTTCCCAACGGTCGAGAACATTCCCGCCATGCGCGGCCTGGCAAGCGATCTCGTGACCGCGGGGCAGGCCAGCGGCCGGCGGCTCGCGCTGCACGGCTCCGTCATCTCGGACGACGGCCAACCCTTTCAATCACCTCCCTTTGGGACTCCCTCGCCGCCTGGGAGCAGTGGATAGCGGCGCCGCCGGCGGACCCAACGTTGATGCCCAGGATCGCGGCGTTGCAGCGGCAATCTCAGTGGGGTGAACTTCGCCGCATCATCGTCGAGCCGCCAGCCGAAGGTGGCCCGGCCGCCTTCGTTCACCGCATGCGCTTCACTGCGGCGCCCGGCCGGGTAGCTGAACTGCGAGACCTGTTCGTTGAACGCGTGACGGCCCGCAATGCGGCCGGTGAGCCGGGCTCGCTCTCGGCGAAAATGACCGGCGCCCAGGGCGTCCTGGTCTGGACCCGCTTCTACAAATCACTCGCGGAGTACGAAGCGACGATGACGGCCGCCCTCGCCGACCCGGCCGGGCGGGCGTACGTCGAGAAGATCGGTGCTCTCATGAGCACCAACCCAACGGTGGAACTCCTCCGGACGATCGTCCCGAAGAACAACCGAGCTTAGCCGCCCGTCGTGTCGGTCACGCTGTAGTTTTTCGGCACGTCAAACGCGCTATCCGGGACGCTGGAGGCCACATTCGTGGCCCTCAGGCTCGTCTCCGAACCCTCCGTCTCGTCCTTGCCCTGGAGCAGTGTCAGCAGACCGTCCTTCTTCGTGAAGCAGGCTATACCCTTGCTCCCGTCCTTTTCGTTCACGTTGAAGCAGCGGCTGTCGGCCCCCGCCACTGCCTGGCTGCCAGCGTCCGTCACGTCCACCGAATCCTCCAGCGAGCCGAGGATTGCAGCAACGGAGACAATTGAGCCGAGCAGCGAGTCGGACCCATCGGATTTGGCCTTGATGCAGGTACCGCCACCCGTTGGGTCGCCGAAGCAACTCAGCGTCGTCTTACCGTCGTCAATCAGCGTGACCGCTTCCAACGCGTCCGTCGATTCGGTGATGGTGAACATCGTGAGGGACTTCGGCGGCTTCCGCGCCAGCGTCAGGTTGCCCTTCGTCGTCCCCGTGCTCGTCGTGATAGTCATCGCGTACGTTACCTGGTAGGTCTTGCCGCTCAAGTCCTTTGCGAGCGCCTTCAGGGCGTCAGCGCCCGATCCGGTCACCTGCCCGCCGCCCGGCGTCGCACTTTTTGCCGTCGCGCTCGCGCCAGGGCTCGCCGCCGTCGTTGTCTTCGAGGCTGGCGAACCGGCATTCTCCGCGCTCGCGGATACGGATACGGACGCCGCTGCGGACGGCGCGTTGACGCCCCCGCTGGTCGCCGTGGCCGTGGGGTCGCTCTGCTTGTCGCCGCCGCACCCAACGAGAGCGACGAGCGCAACGCCGCTCGCCAGAGAGACCAGAACCCGCCGGCCGGCCCCAGAGTCGTTTGAACGTCATCGCGCACACGCTTCCCGGCGGCGACCCGTGGCCCCGCCAAACTATCCTACATAGCTGGCAATTGGTTCCACCTACCCGGCCGCCGCGGACTCGGCCGGTTCCTCGACCTTCACGGTGGCCGAGTCGTCGTCGCCGAGATCCTCGATCTCCTTGCGCTTGGACGCCAGCTCGTCCGAAAGCGTGGCGATCTTCGCCATCGCCGCGGTCACATCGGCGTTTTCCACCGTCAGCCTGCCATCCAGCAGGAGCGGGAACAGAGTGAGTCCGAGGGCGTTCTTCTCGTCGCCGATTTTCCCTTCGACGCGCCGAACCTCGAGTTCAAGCTTTCCACGCTGCGCCCCGCGCTTCGTCCCCTCAGCGAGGTCGCCCGTGACGTCCTTGAGCTTC
>JANXYE010000656.1 GCA_025350285.1 Chloroflexota bacterium | reverse complement strand
CTAGCTTCGCGGGCCGGGGGCGCGCTTCGTCCGCTAACGGGGCGCGCGCTACGCTGACGACCATGACCGAACCGCAACTCCACCCCGAACTCGATGGCGTCCACAACTTCCGCGAAGTCGCCCCCTACCCGTTGCGAGGCGGCGGGCGTCTGAGGCCGGGTATGATCTATCGCGCTGGCGGCCTGGAACTCATGAGCGAAGGCGACGTGGCCTACCTCGGGGAGGAACTCGGCGTAGCCACCATCCTCGACCTTCGCCACCCGGATGAAGGCGCCCCTTCGGACCATCCGCTCGCCAGCCGCGTTGCCCACATCTCCGTTTTCTCCGAAGAGAACACCCAGCAGGGGCTGATCGATGAGCTCAACGGCCTCTACGGCCTGGGCCCTTCGCCCGAACGCTATCTGCACTACCTGCTGGCCGGCGGCGACCGCTGGCTGCGGGCCATGCGCCTCTTCGCCGACGAGTCGGCCTACCCCGTGCTCATCCACTGCACGGCCGGCAAGGACCGCACGGGCGTGCTCGTCGGGATGATCATGGACATCCTTGGCGCCGGCGATGAGGACATCGCCGCGGAGTACGGCCTGAGCAGCGCCAGCGTGGACCGGCTCATCGCCTACCTGGAATCCACCGGCCGCACGCTCGAAGGGACGCGCGAAGAGATCGTGGCGCGGCTCATTACGCCGCCGGAGCGGATGGCCGGCTTCATCCGCCTGATGCGCGAGAAGTACGGCAGCGCGGAGGCGTACCTGGTCTCCCAGGGCATGTCGGCGGAGGAGGTCCAGCGGATCCGGGAGTTACTGACCGGCTCCTGATGTCGTAGCCGCGCCCCTCTGTGGGCGCTGAGGTTTCCTGCACGACGGCCCAACGTTTGGCTGGTCCCGCTACGCTCAGGCCCCACGGAGGGGACCGGGCTACGGCGGTAGAATGGACTGGTGGAGTTTCGAAAACGTATTCGTCTGTCCCCAGAGGCCTACGCCGACCGGAGCGCGACGTTTCACCTCGTCATCCATACCCACCCGAAGGTCTCGCGGCTGTCCTCCGCGGTGCTCGACGCCGTGTGGACGACCGTCGTGGAACAAAGGGACGCGGACCGTGTCCAGTTGTTCGCGGCCTGCCTGATGCCGGACCACCTGCACCTGATAGCGAAATCAGCCAACTTAAACCTTTTGCGCTTCATCGACGCGTGGAAGGCGTGGTCGACACGGCGGGCGTGGGCGGCCGGTCACATCGGCTTGCTCTGGCAGCCCAGCTTCTGGGATCGAACGATCCGGAACTTCGAAGATTTCGTCGAAACTCGCGCGTACGTGCTGTCGAATCCTGTTGCCGCGGGATTGGTTGCGGAGTTCGATGACTGGCCCTGGTCCTGGGCGAAGGACCTTGATGCGTAACGCAGGAGCCGCGCCCCTCGGTGGGCGCTGAGGTTCCTGTACGGTGGCCGGGCGCTGAGATGACTCCGCTACGCTCAGGCCCGACCCCTACCGGGCTCTTTCGGAACTCCGCGCAAGGAGCGGCCGCCTCACCTTGCGGAGCCGAGTAATGGGCCGGAGTCGCGCATTTTCGTGGGCGCTGAGGTTTCCTTTAGGGTGGCCGGGCGCTTGAGCTGACACCGCTACGCTCAGGCCCCACTGAGGCAGAATCCCTACCCGGGCTACGGCGGTTCTCTCTCGGCATCGCCCACCTTGATCGTTTACCCCGGCGCGGGCTAGAGTTCGGCGGCAACTCGCAACAGGAACAGCGCATGACGACAGAGGCGAACTCCGCGACTCCCGCTGGCTGGACCGCTCACACGGCGGCGGTCGGCGGTGGCGAGATTTCCTACTTGAAAGGCGGCGGCGGCCCCTCCGTCCTCGTTCTCCCGCGCGACACCGGCCACGCTCCACGCCAGGAGTTCCTCGACCTGCTGGCCGCGCACTCCACCGTCTACTACCCGTTCCTGCCGGGCTTCCACGGCGGGGACCCGGCCGGCTGGGAGTGGCTCGGCAACGTGCGCGACATGGCGGTCGTCCTTCGCCAGTTCGTTGACGGGCTGAACGCCGGCAAGATGTCGCTGGTTGGCCTCGGTTTCGGAGGCTGGATCGCGGCGGAGATGGCGACCATGGCCGGATCCGCGCTCGACGCGCTCGTCCTTGTGGCGCCGATGGGCATCCAGCCGAAGTCCGGCCAGATTTACGACCAGTTCCTCGTCAGCACGGAGGCGTACGCCCGCCAGTCGTTCGCGAACCAGGACCTCTTCGACGCCATCTACACCGCCGAGCCTGGCTTCGCCCAGTTGGAAAGCTGGGAAACCGACCGGGAGATGACCTCGCGCCTCGCCTGGAAGCCGTACATGTACAACTACACGCTGCCCGGCCTGCTGCGCGGGCTTGGCACGCCAACGCTCATCGCCTGGGGCGACACTGACGAGGTCGTGCCGCTCGAATGCGGCGACCTTTATCGCGCCGCCCTTCCGAACGCCAAACTCGAGATCATCTCGCGGGCCGGCCATGCTCTCGATCTCGAACAGCCGGACGCCCTGGCCGCGAAGGTCGCCGCCTTCCTCCAAACAACCCGCACCCGCTAGTCCCAGAGGAGACATCGCTATGCACATCATGTACTTCACCGAACAGCCGATGTCGGCCTGGAATCCCGAGAACGCGGCCCTGGACGAGGTGCCGATCGGCGGGGGCAAGACTCAGCGCGTCACCGCCCTTCTCCATTCCAACAGGTACTTTGATCCGGTGGAAGGGAGCCGCCTCTACAACGAGCGGCTGGAAGAGTACGAGCTGGTC
>JANXYE010000628.1 GCA_025350285.1 Chloroflexota bacterium | reverse complement strand
CCGGGCTGTCGCAGTCGTCGAAAATGACGCCGGCGACCGGGGCCACGGCGGCGAAGATGTCCGGCTGGCGACAGCCCGCGAGGGCGGCCATCTCGGCGCCGTTCGACATGCCGGTGGCGAACACGCGGTCCGGGTCGATGCAGAGGGCGAGCTTCGCTTTGGCGACGAGGAGGACGACGAAGTTGACGTCGTCGAAGCCGTCATCGTGATAGATGCCGGGGATGTCCCAGCCGCGCGGGTTGCCGTTGCCTTCGGGGGTCACGAGGACGAAGCCCTCGCGATCGGAGATGCTATCGAGCCGCGAGTAGGTCTCCTGGGCGAGCGCGCTCTGACCGGAGCCGTGGAAGCTGAGCACCAGCGGCGCTGGATCGAGCGGGTTGTAGAGGTAGGGGATGTGGAGGCGGTAGGAGCGCTCCTCGCCCTGGACGGAGAGCGTCTCGACGAAGTCCCCGTAGACGAAGGCCGAGCCGCATCCTTCGCTGCCGGGGCGTTGGACCGCGGTGGGGACGGCGTTCACGGGCGGCGGGGCGATGTCACCGAGGCCGTGCTGCTCTTCATGGGGGACCGCGATGCGGGCCGGAGCACCGACTGCGCTCGCCCGCTGGCGGACGAAGATCGCGGGCGGCGGACCACTGCCCGACTGCCACGGACGTTCGAATGCGGCGGCCACGGCGACGAGGGCGAGGGCGAGCAACCCGGCGACAAGGATCCGGCGCATCGCAGCAGTATAGGCTAGGCCGCAGGCGTCAGGCGTCAGGCGTCAGGCGTCAGGCGACGGTGCGCGGCGGGCGGCTATGCTCTGGGGCAGATTCAAGTCTGGGGGATGACCATGAACAGCCGGCTCTCTGTAAGACCTTTCGCGGAGCTGACGCCTGAACAGCAGGCCCAACACGAGCGCATCGGGCGATTCCGCAAGGCGGGACCGGACGACCAGATCGGTGGGCCGTACGATCCGTGGATTCGCAGCCCGGAACTGGCCCAGAAGGCGGTGAGCTTCGGGAACTTCATCTGGGAGCGGACGGTGCTCGGGCGGCGGATTGTCGAGCTGGCGATCATCGTCACGGCGCGGCACTGGGAGAGCAACGTCGAGTGGTCGAGCCACGCTCGCATGGCGAAGGAGAACGGGGTGAGCGACGCCGTTATCGCGGACGTGTTCGCGCTCCGTCGCCCGGCCGCGGCGCCGGCGGACGAGCTGGTGACGATCGATGTCTGCCGGGCGCTTCAGGAGACGCACCAGCTTCCGCCGGACCTCTACGAGCGGGCCGTGGCGGCATTCAGCGAGCAGGGGCTGGTGGAGTTGATGGCCACAATCGGCTTCTACACGTTCGTTTCGATGACGCTGAACGCATTCGATATCCCGGTGGGCGCGGGGCTTGAGACGCCGTTTCCGCGGTGAAGGCGATTCGTCGAAGATTTGTGCCGGCGTTGCGAGGAGCGGCGCCGAGCCGGTTGCGCGGTCACGCTGGCGTGACGGGCGCGCCTCCAAAGAGGTAAACTGGCCGTGCGGCCAGATAATTGTCCCGCTGGCTATTGCGAGCGTGGAGCCTTCTCGGTAGTGTTGCTAGATTGGCGGTGAGTGCCGCCCGATGTGCCCTATGGAGATGCCGTATGAGCCGTGAGAACCTAGTGGCGGTGGCCCGCCGCGAAATCGAGAACCTGCAGGCCGACCAGATCGACCTGGCAGCGGGCGTGCTGGAAGTACCGGCGAGTTCGTATATCGACCCGGAGCGCTGGCAGCGCGAGGTGGATCTCATCTTCAAGCGGCTGCCGCTGGCACTGGCCTTTTCGTGCGAACTGAAGGAACGGGGCTCGTACAAGGCGCTGCAGACGATGGATACGCCGGTGCTGCTGACACGCGGCGCCGACGGCGAAGTGCACGCCTTTCTCAACAGCTGCAGCCACCGCGGCGCGATCGTGGTCGATGAGGGCTGCGGCACGGCGAAGGGTTTCCGCTGCCCCTACCACGCCTGGGCCTACGACATGGAAGGGCGTCTGCTGAACGTCTTCGACGCGAAGAACTTCGGCCCGGTGGATAAGTCCGTGCTCGGGCTGACGCCGCTGAAGGTCGCGGAGCGCGCTGGCCTCATCTGGGTCGTGCTCAAGCCGAGTTCGGAGATCGATATCGACGATTTCCTGGCTGGCTATGGGCCTGAGCTTTCGGACCTGGGCTTCGCCGACGGCCACATGGTAGGCAGCCAGCAGCTCGTTGGGCCGAACTGGAAGGTGGCCTACGACGGCTACCGGGACCTTTATCACATCCCTATCCTGCACAAGAATTCGTTCGGCCCGGACTCGGCCTATCAGGCGGACTACTACGCCTACGGCCCTCACGTGCGGATGGTTTCGCCGCGGGGTTATGAAAAGCTGATGGACAAGCCGGAGGGCGAGTGGATGACGGATGAACTCACGCCGGGGGTCTGGACGATCTTCCCGAACATCTCGATCGCCGGCGGGGGCGCGGGCGGATACATGGTTTCGATGATGTTCCCGGG
>JANXYE010000600.1 GCA_025350285.1 Chloroflexota bacterium | reverse complement strand
CGCAACTCTGCCAGGTCGTGCACGCCGTGGCCGATGCGCTTCTTCAGGATCCCAGTCGCTCGCGTGACCGCTGCGACCCCGCCACGCCCGAGCGCCTCCGCTTCGCTGGCCGCCCACAGACGGATCATCCGCTCGTCCATCACGGGCAGGAGACTCTCGTACCGAGAGCGAATCTCTTCGGGGAGTAGCTCCATTGCGACGGATAATTCCGCCTACAATATCCATCACTTACGTGCGATTTGGCAAGACACGATCGGGGTGTCGCCCGTAGCTATGAGTTGTCGAAATCCATAGCGAGGAGACACCCCGATGAGCGCAGCCTACAAGCAGGAGCCCGCCGTTGTCAGCGATCCGTTCTCGACGTCCCGCCAGATGTTCGACGATCTGCTCGCGCTGGCGTCGTCGGCCCCGTCGCTGACGACGGGTCACGCGGAGGTAGAGCAGGCGATTGTGGCGAGCGGGCGCGGGTTGCTGAAGCAGTTGTATCAGGATCATCTCGACCTTCGGCACGCGCAGGAGCGGAGGGTTGCCGTCCAGGATCAGGATGGCCACCGACTTTCCGAGCGGCGGGTCGCGACACGGCGGCTCCGGTCGCTGCTTGGGCCGGTGGTTGTGACACGCTTTCTGTACCAAGGAGCGCGGTGCGAAGGCCGCGCACCGGCCGATGCGGCGCTTCGATTGTGCGAGGATGGGTACTCGATGGGCGTGCGTCGGGAACTCGCGCAGCTCTGCGCGCGAGACGCGTATGCGTCGGCGGTCGAAACCCTGGAGCGCCTCACCGGCGCTCGGGTGGCGCACCGGCAAGCCGAGGAACTCGCCCGGCGCGCGGCCGAGGACGTCGCTTCGTTCTACGCCCAGCACGCGACCGAACGGGTGTCGGAGGACCATCTGCTGATTCTTTCGTTCGACGCGGCGGGCATCGTGATGCGCATCAAATCGCTGCGCGAGGAGACCCGCAAGAAGGCCGAGAGTGGGCCGGCCGGCGGGTCGTTTCCTCCGAAGCTGAAGTCGGGCGAGAAGCCTCATCGCAAGAGAATGGCGCAAGTCGGAGCGGTGTACGCGGTGCCGCCGTTCGTTCGGACGGCCGACGACGTCCTCGGAGAGCTCCGAAGCCTCGTCCCAGAGCCTGCCAACCAAGTCCGGCCCAGCCGTCCGCGGCCCGTCAACAAGCGGGTGTTCGGCAGCGTGGCGACGAATGCCTCAGTGGTGATCGACGAGGGGTTCCGTGACGCTCTCGCGCGGGATCCGGAGCGCAAGCGGCGCTGGGTGGTGCTGCTCGACGGCAACGAAGACCAGATTCGCTCGGTGAAGCGCGCCGCGAAGCGGGTGGGAGTCAAGATCACGATCGTTGCCGACATCATTCACCTGATCGAATACCTGTGGCCGGCGGCGTACTGTTTTCATGCGGCGGGCTCGGACGAGGCGCGCGACTGGGTGGTCCAGCGGGTACGAGCGCTTCTCGAGGGCGCCGACCCCATCCACGTGGCTGCCGGAATGCGACGCTCCGCGACGCTCCGAAAGCTCGAGCGCCGCGGCGCTGTGGACGATTGCGCGAACTACATGCAGAAGCTCGCGCCGTACATGCGATACGGCGACGCTCTGCGCGAGGCACTGCCCATCGCGACCGGCGTTATCGAGGGGGCATGTCGCCACCTGATTCGGCGTCGGCTCGGTATCGGCGGCGCTCGCTGGAGCACCGAAGGCGCCGAGGCGATTCTGTTGCTTCGGGCAACCGTCCTCTCGGGCGACTTCGACACCTACTGGGAGTTCCACCAAGGGCAGGTCTTCACGCGAACTCACGAGTCGAAGTACCGCGGAGCCATTCCAAACGTGCGGCGCGGGCTCCGAGTCGTGAAATGACTTGGGAAATGGGGCGCCGCAAAAGAGCCGCTCCCATGCGACTTCCCCGGTAGCCAGGTATGTCACGGTCGTGGTGACGTCGTCGTTCCCACCCTTTCGCATGCGCGCCACGACTCGCGAGTTGCGTCCGTGCCCGTCGCGCGACACCGTCGTCGGCAAGCCGTGAGATTCGGGGCCCGGCAAATGCAGG
>JANXYE010000557.1 GCA_025350285.1 Chloroflexota bacterium | reverse complement strand
TACCAGGACGTGCTCGTCATGGGCCTCCTCGAAGGCGAACTGCGCTAGTCACGGACGTCCGCGCCCGCAGCCCTCATCCCCCAACCCCTTCTCCCGACTTCGCGGGCGAAGGGGAGCCGGCGATTCAGCAGGCCTTCACGGCCTGGCCCGCTGTGGTCACGGTCGTCTCTCGCCACCCGCCCCGGTTGTTGAACACCCCATCGATGTCCGGGTTATCGACGAACCATCCATCGGGCGCACAGATCACGCGGTATGGGCTTGGACCGCAGTTGCCTCCCGGACACTCGTTAAACCCCGACGGGTGTGGAATGGACGGTGTGGGCGTCGGCTGGGGCGCGGGTGTTGACGGTATGGTCGGCGTTGCCGTTGGCGCCTGCGTCGCCGCAATGGTTGGCGTCGCCGTGGCCGTCGGCTCCACCGTTGGCTCGCTCTCTGGTGTCGAAGTTGCCTGCGGCCGGGGCGTCGCCGTTGGCGGGCCGGGCGCCGTGGTTGGGGTTGCCGCCCCCGGAGCCGCTGTTGCGCCTGGCGTGCCCGCGGTCGCGGCTGTCGTCGTCGCGGCCGTGGCGCCCCCGCGCGGCGTCGCCGTGGCCGAACCGACCGAGATCACGGCGCCCGACCGCACGGTCGCCGTTGCGACCGTCCCAGGCTGCACGCTGATGGCCGCGCCATCGCCGCCCCCGCCTCGGCTCGTCACGAACACGGCCCCGGCGAGGACCGCCAGGAGGACGAAAATCCCCACGCCGGCGAGCAACAAGACCCGGCCGCCGCGCTCGTCCCCTTCGGGATGCATCCCCCGTTCGCTGAGCACGCCAGCCGGCTTCGATCGGAAGCGCGCCTCCTCCTCGGGCAACTCGTCGTGATGCACCACTCCGCGCCGTTGCGCCGCCGGTACCGAGGCAAGCACCTGGGACGTTCCTTGGTCTCGCGCCGCCGGCGGCGGCATTGCCCGAGGCGGTGGCGCCTGGCGAGCGTTCGGCCGCTCGGGCGCCCCCCCTTGCATCTGCACGGGCGTCTCCGGCCGCTTGAACGGATCTGTCCGCTGTTGGTGTTGGGCGGCCCGCCCCACCGGACCGCCAACGAAGCTGTCCGGGCTAGCTACGCGTGGCCCGCCATCCTCCGGCAACTGCGAAAGCAGCGACGCGGGGTCGATGCGGAGGAAGGAGGCGTACGAACGCAAGAACCCGCGCACATAGACGGGCGCGGGCAGCGCCCCGAAGTCTTCGGATTCAAGCGCCTCGATGAACCGCGCGGCGATGCGCGTGTCCCCGGCGACCTGCTCAATCGACAGGCCCCGCCGCAATCGCGCGTTGGTCAGAGACTCGCCGATCCGTGCCACAAAGCTCCCCGGTGGGAAGGATGAACATAATTTAGGCCGCGAGTGTGAAACGCGCGACAATTCACGGCCTGCCGAGCCCACAACCCGGGCCTTCCGTACGCTCTTCGGCATGAGTCTTGTCGCCCGCGCCCGTCGCTTAACCTGGCTTTCGGCCTTCGTTGCGGCGGCGCTGTGCTCTGGTTCGCTCTTGCTGTCCGCGCCGCCGGCCGCCGCTCAGCCACAAATCCCTGCGACCTTTTACGGCACGGCGAGTATCGACGGCCGCACCCCGCCAGCGGACGCCGATGTGCGCGCCTTTATCGACGGGCTGGACTGCACCCAGCTCGGCCCGTCGGCACGCTTCGTAATCGATGGGGGCGTGGGCAAGTACGTCGTCTCCGTCGTGCACGAAAGCCAGCGCGCGGGCTGCGGCAAGGAAGGGAAGAGCGTGACCTTCACCGTCGCCGGGCAGCCGGCGGGCCAGTCCGGAACATGGAAGGCGAGCGCGCAGAACCTCAATCTGAACACGGGCAGTGGAACCCCGGCGCCGTTGCCCACCTCCACCGCCGCACAGCCGGCGGCGCCAACGAACGTAGCGGGAGGGGCGAGTGGCGGGGCGCCGGCGACGGCTTCGAGCTCCGGCGGCGGGGGCGCGCCGGGAGCCACGGCCACGCTTATCGGCGATGGCCCGGCGCGGGCCGATGACGGCGTGACCGGCGGCGTCCGGCCCGACGGGACGGCCACGGTGGGGACCGTCAATTCGCCGGGCGCTCCCGAATCCGGCGGTTCGAATACTCTGCCGATCATCCTCCTCGTACTGGCCGGGCTCGGCCTCGCCGGGGGCATCGCGGGCGGAATCCTCGTGCGACGCAAACGTTAAGGCCTGTTTCATACCTCGGGGTGGGCGGGTCGTATATCCTTCGTAGTACTGAGTTCCGAGTACTGAGTACGAAGTTCCCGGCCCCCAGGCTGAGGAGTGGCCCCGCCAGATGAGAGTCCTGCGTTTTTTGGCTATTGCCTCGTTCGTCGTTGGCGCGGGATTGCTCGTTGTCGGATTCGTGCGTTCGGGCAGTTCAAACGACGCGCGCAAGGTGGATGCCATCGCCACCTTCGCTCCCAGCGCCACCGCCATCCCGCCCGGGCCCGCTCCAGAACGGCCCACGGGCACGGTCACACCCGAGCCCACCCCGGCAGGCCCACCTCCGTTCGACGGCGCCGTGACCCGGCTAAAGATCCCCCGGTTCAAGGTCGATTCGGCGATCGAATCGATCGGGCTCGTCGCGAACACCAACCAGCTCGATACGCCCCGCGATCCCCACAACACCGGCTGGTACAACCTCTACGACAAGCCTGGATTCAGCGGTAACGCGGTCTTCTCCGCCCACGTCGATTACTTCCCGAACATCCTCGGCCCGTTCAACCAGCTTTCGAAAATCGACCCGAACGAC
>JANXYE010000530.1 GCA_025350285.1 Chloroflexota bacterium | reverse complement strand
AACGATGAGCTGATACCCACCGGTAAGCTTCTGCCTTACCAGGAATTCGGGTCTATACGTAAGATAGGCGATACTTTCTTTGACAATTGTTTTACCCTCAATTTTGCGGAATGCCAGCCCCTTTGTGTACTGCGTGATCCTAAACTGGGAGTCCGATTGGTGGGAGCGCCGGGCCCGGGTGGCGAGCAAGGCGACCGCTCCCATGAGGTCGCGGTACTGTCCGGTGGGTGGGGTCGGCTGGGCGGTGGGCTGGCGGTAGGGGTCGCTCCCGTGGGGTCGCGGCACTGTCCCGTGGGTGGGGTCGGCTGGGCGGTGGGCTGGCGGTAGGGGTCGCTCCCGTGGGGTCGCGGTACTGTCCGGATGGGTGGGGCGGCGGTGCGTGAGGTCGGGGGTAGTGGCGCGGCTGCTGGGGAGGGCGGAACCGGGATCGGGATGGGCGTGGTGGCGGAGGGCGGCGACCACTCCCATGAGGTCGCGGTACTGACGGGGGTCGCGCCCGTGGCTCGGCCCCCTCCGACCTCAGGCAACCGCGCCCCACCCTCACCCAAGCGGCTCACCGTGACTCGCGGCACAGAGGCGATCGGGGTAGGTTGAGGCCAATGACTCTTGACGTTGTCCTGCTCGATGTCGATGGGACGTTGCTCGATACGACCGAGTTCATCCTCCAGGCGTTCGAGCACGTTGGCGGGCGCTATGGCCTGGACCTCCCGGGCCGTGAAGCCATAACCGGTCACGTTGGCCGTGCCCTCGACGAAATTTACGCGGAACACGCGCCGGGGCAGCCCACCGATGACCTGGTCGAGGCGCACCGGTCGTTCCAGCACGCGAACCTCCACCTCTCGCGGCCGTACGACCGGGCGGTCGAGACCCTTGCCGAACTGCGGGCCAGTGGCTACCGGCTGGCGGCCATCACGAACCGCTCGCGGCGCACGTCGGTCGTGACGCTCGAACGGGCCGGGATGGCGGAGTTCTTCGAAGTCATCCTCTCCGCGGAAGATTCGCCAACGCTCAAACCGGACCCGGCGCCGCTACGACTCGCGCTCGAACGAATGGGCGCGGCGAAGGAGCGGGCGGTGATGGTGGGGGACACGCCAGCGGATATCCTGGCCGGACAAGCGCTGGGCATCCCGACGATCGCCGCCCTTTACGGCTTCCACGGTGAGGACGTTCGCAAGCACGCCCCGGCGGCGGTTATCGCCTCGATTTCGGAGCTGCCGGCGGCGTTGTTGGCGTTGGGCGCCAGGGCCGGCCGCTAAGCCACTCGCCAGCGCCGAAGCGCGACTACCGACCACACCAGTTCCACCACTCCAAACGGCCACGCGCCTTGCAGGAACCCGTAGGCGGAGGAGGCGAGGCAGGCGGCGGCGAACAGCAGCACGTACACCTTCGAACGGGCTTCCAGTGTGTAGAAGATGAGCATCGAGATGACCGAGACGATGCCGTAGACGGTGAGCAGGTCCATTGCTGTTGATTGTGCGGGCCGACCGTGCTCGAAGACACGCTACGTGGCCGAGGTGGCCGTGCCGAGCGCCTCTTCCGTCTCGACCGCCTCGGCCACCTGCTCCGCGAGCGGTGACGCTGTGCTATCGATGCTATCTCCGAGGCGGTAGCGGCGGAGGTCGGGCATCGTGCGGGAGACGATGCCGAGCACGGCGAGGCAGCCGATGCCGCCGCTGACGACGGCAAAGGTCGCGTTCGTGAGCCCGGCGACGACGCCCGATTCGACCGCGCCGAGGCGGTTCGAGGCCCCGATGAAGAGCATGTTCACGCTCGTCACCCGGCCACGCAGCTCGTCGGGCGTGTTGAGCTGGATGATGGTCTGGCGGCAGACGACGCTCACCTGATCGGCCACGCCGATCAACGCATAGGCGGCGAGGGACAGCGGAAACGAGCGCGAAAGCCCGAAGGCGATCGTCGCGAGCCCGTAGAAGGCGACCGTGATCGTGAGCGCGCGGCCCGTGTTCCGGATCGGCGGGAAGACGACGAGCGCTATCGAGGTGATGAACGCCCCCGCATCGAGCGATGCGGCGAGCAGGCCGTAGCCAAAGTCCCCCACCTCCAGGATATCCGCGGCGTAGACCGGCAGGAGGGCCGCGGCGCCACCGAAAATGACCGCGAACATGTCCAGCGTCATCGCCCCCAGGATGGCCTTGCGGCTCCAGACGAAGCGCACGCCCTCCTGGATGGCGGCGATGCTGACGGCGCGCTTCGGCGCATCCAGCGGCAACGGGCGGATGAAGAAGAAGGTCAGGATCGAGAAGGCGAAGAGTCCGGTGTAGATGAGGTACGAGAGTTCCGGGCCCTTAAAGGCGATGGCGAAGCCGGCGATTGCGGGGCCGGTGACGAAGCCGAGCTGCTGGACGGTCGAACTGACGGTGATGGCGTTGGGGAAGGCTTCGCGGGTGACGAGCACCGGCAAGAGGGCACTGCGGGCGGGCCATTCGAACGCCCCGGCGACGCCAAGCACGAGCGCGGTAGCGTAGATCCAGAAGGTGGAGACGTCCCCGTCGGCGGTGGAGAGAAACAACACCGCGCCGCAGGCGGCCATCACGAGCTGGGCGGCGATGCTGACCACCCGCCGGTCGTAGCGGTCAGCTACGGCGCCACCGACAAGGCTCAGCCCGAGCGATGGCAAGAACTGCGCGACGCCCAGCAGGGCGAGCTGATATTCGGACTTCGAGATGTTGTAGATCTGCCAGAAGATGGTCGCCTGGAGGAGCGTCGCGGCCATCGCGGAAGCGAGCCGGCCGACGGAGATGTAGCGAAAGTTGGGCTGACGCAGGGCCATCCAGGGGTCGTGCCGGGCGGACTCAGCGCTCATCGCGGACCGCCAGAGTTCTGCGTATCAGCCCGATTTGCCGCCAAGGAGCCAAGGGGCCAAGTTTTGG
>JANXYE010000505.1 GCA_025350285.1 Chloroflexota bacterium | reverse complement strand
ACCCGTACCGCGCCCCATCTGGGCCGTAGCCGCGCCAACTGTGGGCGCGAGGGCCGCCGCCGGCGTTCGTGCCCGCACAACCTCGCCGCGCCTACACGAACACACGAAAGGAATCCCCCATGCTCCTGGACAACAAAGTCGCCATCGTCACCGGTTCAGCCATCGGCATCGGCCGCGCTATCGCGGTCGCATTCGCGGAAGAGGGCGCCGACGTGGCCCTGCTCGACATCGACTCCGCGAACAACGCCGAGACGGCGGCCCTCGTCCGCGCCAAAGGCCGCCGCGCCCTCCCGCTCGATTGCGACATGGCGGAAAAGGGACAGGTTCGGCGCGCCGTCGCCGACGTGGCTTCGCAGCTTGGACGCATCGACGTGCTCGTGAACAACGCTGCCGTCTACATCAATTGTGCCCTTACCCATGGCGATTTCTCCACGCAGACGGCCAACTACGAACGCAGCATCGCGATCTGCGCCCTCGGCAGCTTTTACGCGGCGATGGCCGCTGTCCCGTTCATGAAGGCCGCGGGCGGCGGCAACATCATCAACCTCGCCACCGAGCATGTTGACATGGACCATCTGATGACGACCTCTCCCGCGACTGGTTACGATGCGGCCAAGTTCGCCCAGTGGCGACAGACGGAGGCCTGGGCACTCGAATTGATGCCGCTGGGCATCCGCGTGAACGCTGTCTGCCCGGGCGCCACCGACACACCGATGCTCCGGGCCGTCTCGGTACCCACCGCCGAACGCGGGATGAAGGCCGAAGATGTCGCCCTCGCGGTCATGAACATCCTCCGCCAGGGTCCTGATGGTCCGACCGGCCGCTCGTATCTCATTGGACCATCGAAGTCCGCGATGAGCCCCGAAGGAACGACTGGCCGCAAGGATGCGGAAGCGATCCTGAATGCGAAATAGGCGGCTGGCGGCCCCCGAAGTGCACAGGAGCCGGGCGGCTCAGTCCGCCCTTACGTCTCCCGTTCGGATCCACAGGGCCACCGCCCGCTCTACGCGCAGCGCGGGATGACCTCGTCGCCGAACCACTGAATGTCTTCCAGGCTCGATACGGCCACCGAAAGCTCGCTAATCCCGAGGCTCCCGAACTCGGACACCTGGGCCGCCATCTCCGCCGCGTCCACATGCAACACTCCGCCCGCGTCCCATTGCGTTACCTTCTCCGAGCGGCCCCAGCCGCGCGCGATGCCCGCGATGCGCCCCGCGAGCGCTCCGGCGGCAGCCGTGTCCGCGCCGCGCGCGAGCAGCACATCCGAGGTCAGCTTGAACGCCGCCGGATCCCGCCCGGCCGCCTCACATGCGGCCCTCACCGCCGGCACAAGCTCACGTAGCTGCGACGGCCCAAGCTGCCAGGTGTTGATCCCGTCCGCGACACGCACCGCCGCCTTCAGCGCGAGCCCCACCGTGTTGAGGCCAACGAGCACCGGCGGGCCCGGCTCTTGCGCCGGCTTTGGGGCGAACGTGGCGCCGCCCGCGAGGTGGTAATACCTGCCCGCGTAGTCGGTCGTTTCGTTCGTCCAGAACGACTTCATAATGGCGATCGTCTCTTCGAGCAGCTCCACCCGCCGTGCGAACGAGAGCATCTCGTAGCCGTACGGGTGGAAGTCCCCGTGTTCGTATCCCGTGCCGATACCGACGGTCGTCCGGCCGCCGCTCAGCACATCGACGGTCGCGATCTGGCGGGCGAGGTTCTGCGGATGGTGGAACGGTGCTCCCGTCACGTGGGTCCCGAGGCGGATCCGCTTCGTCCGCGCCGCGGCGTACGCAAGCCACGTCCACGCGTCCGGGATCGGGAACGCCGGGTGATCAACGACGTTCAGCGTCGTGAAGCGGGTTGCGTCAATCGCGGCGAGCGCCGCGTCGTCCACCCACTGCTGATTCGTCACGACGATGCCGAAGTCCATGGTGGCCTCCCGGTCCGGGTTGCCCGACATTATTAGCGCATCCCGCCGTACGCCCACCCGTCCACAAGAGGAGCTTCAATCCCGGCGACCGAGAGCAACGATTGCACCTGCGTGCGGTGCTCGCTTCCGTGGTTTAGCAACTGTGCGAGCACAAACCCGGATCGCACCGTGCCCCTCGGCGTCTCGAAGACGACGTTCTCGGCGACCGCCAGCTGAGCGGCCTGCTCCCAGAACGGTCCGATCCGCTCGAAGAGCGCATCGATCCCGGCAAGGTCGAGTGGCGTGTCGCGCATGGGCAGGTCGGCCGGGAGGTTGAGGGCGAACACTCCAAGAAACGCGGTGTCGGCATGCACGAGGTGGAGGAACGTATCAGGTATGGTGCCGTAACCGCCGTCCGCGCCCCGCCCAAGCGTTTCCGCCGATTGCTTCCGGCAGAAGCCGAGAAGCGTCCGGCTCGCCCAGGTGTTGTAGCGGACCATATCGACGAGCGTTGGTTCCAGCGCGCCAGCCATGACGTATCTCCGGTGTTCAGTCGCGGCATCGTATGAACGGACGTTCTACAGTCAACCACGCCGCCGCTCACTCCCGCTTCGCGCCTTCAAGCCCGTTCGCGAACCGTTCCCGCGCCAGTTCGAAGATGTGCCGGTTCCCGGTTGTCCAGGTCACCGTCAGCCGCGCCTTCCGGATCTTCCAGTCCGTCTCCGCCCGCACAAGGTCGTGCGTGTAGTAGCCGCCGATAGTCAGCGTGCTGTCGCCCCGCCCGTTCGGCAGATAGTGCTGGGCCTGCATGTAGACCACCGCCCGCGCCGCGTCGCCATCGATCTCCACCACAAAGTTCGTGAGCGTGTGCTGCGTCCCTTCGAAGCCCGAAAGCGTGCCGCGGACCGCCTGGACCCATTGGTCCGCCGCCATCTTCGTCGGCTGACCACCGCTCCAGCTCGTGAAGTCGATCTCCAGTTCGTCGGCGAAGACCTGGCGGTAGAGGTCCCAGTCGCGCATATCGATGCCGCTGCCGTAGCGAAGGATGGAGCGGATCACATCCTGTTCGTCGAGGAAGCGCTCAAGCCGGTCGTCCATTGTCTGCCTCCTGGGTTGCGGGCCGGTTCACGTTTCGAGGATTGTGCGCCAATCGGCCCGAGTGGGCTGCACGCCAAGTTCGGCAATTATGAACCGCACAACGTCCGCAAACTGGACTATCCCGGAGGGCACGTGGCCCGCACCGAGCAGCCGACTATCCGCTCCGCGAACCATTGAGAGGTGGATATGCGGCCTCGTGATGCGGCTCCGACCGGCCGGATGCCAGTGGAAGGCGATCAACTCGCTGCCGTCCACGCCATCGAGTTCATACCTGTACCCAGAGACCGTGGCATCAAAGGCGCGATCCGACTGATCAGGCGCGGTCGCAACTAGTTGCGACGCCCGGAGCTTCACACGTGCGGGTCGCCCAATTGCAATCCCGGTTGGTCCGGTCAATTCGAGCCACGTGACGCCCGGCTGGCCCTGGACGGGGACCCCGGGCCGCCAGACGGCTCGGCAGACGCACGACGCCTCGATTTGCATCATCCGCAAGTGTTCGCTCAAAGCCGCCCTCGCGGTTCGTGGCATCAGCCGAGCCCGAGGTCCTCAACGAATTGAGCGACCCACATGACTTTCGAGTCGGTCTCCGGGCCATCGGGGTCGGGCCAGCGACCTGCGTTCCAGGCGGCCACGAACTCTCCGGCGGACATATTGAGGTGGCAGCGGGCGTTCTCCTCGAAGAGTTGCCACAATTCTTCACGCGTCATGAACTTCAGTTCGACATCGGGTTCCGCGGCGGCTGGCGATGTCATCGGACTGCTCCACGGGCGTCTGCCCAAACTACAGTGTACCCGAACTGGCTACCGCCCGCGCCAATGCAGAACCGTGTGTCCCGATCCGTCGCCAGGGTCGTACATCTCCGGGATCTCAACCGCCGACCCAGCGCAGGCCGCCTCCACCTCCGCCTTCCCTTCGGGGCCGAACACGACGAACGCCGCCTCCGAAATAGCCAGCCGGAACAGGTGGTACGGCTCCGACGGCTTGAAGCCAGTCTCCGCCTCGGAGAACGTGCCGAAGGCCGTTCGCCGAGACGTGTCCCGCTCGTCGATAACGCGCCCGTAGACCTTAAACTCGCCATCCTTGCCGTCCTTGTTCGAAACGGCGCTGTGGATCGTAATGCGCTGGTCTCGCACCAGGTCCAGCGCCTTCTTCGACTGCCACATCATCCCCAACCACAGTTCGTCCTCAAAAACGAGGTACTCGCACGGGGAGATGCGCACCGATCCATCCTTGCGGAGCGTCCCGATGAGGAAGAGGCCGGCCTTCTCCCAGCGGCTCTTGCCGAGGCCCGCGAGCGCCGGGGCGGACGTCTCGAATTCGCGCCATGTGGCCATGTGGGGTCTCCAAAATCGAAAGTCCCGCGATCATCGGCTATAAACGCGACACGGGGTGTCGCGACCGAATCGCTCAGCCGAGGATCGCGAGCCCGAGTTCCTTCAGCTGCACCTCATCGACCAGCGTCGGCGACCCCATCAGCGGGTCGCCACCAGACGAGGCCTTTGGGAAGGCGATCACATCGCGGATGTTCTCCGTGCCCACGAGCGACATCATCAGGCGCTCCAGGCCCATGCCTACGCCACCTTCGGGCGGAGCGCCATACTCCAGCGCGTCGAGGACGACGCCGAAGCGGTCGGCCTGCTGCTCCGGTGAGTGGCCCATCAGCCTGAGGACCTTTTCCTGGTCGCCACGGTTCGTGATCCGGATTGAACCGCCACCGACCTCCGCCCCGTTGAGCACGAGGTCGTATTGGAACGAACGGCAACGGCCGGGATCGGAATCAAGGAGGTGGCGGTCTTCCTCCGGGAACCCACAAAATGGGTTATGAGTGGCGTCCCATCGGCCCTCGTCGGCGTGCCATTCGAGCAGCGGGAAGCCGCTAACCCAGGCGAAGTTCAGTTCATTTCGCTTCAGACCAAGGCGTTCGCCGAGCGCGGACCGCACCTCGTGCAGCGCCTTCGCTACAACCTCCGCCCTGTCCGCCACGATCACGACGAGGTCGCCATCCTCGGCTCCGGTGCGCGTGCGGATGTCCGCGATCTCCTCCCCCGTTAGGAACTTCGCGATCGGTGAACGCAACTCGACGCCCGTGAAACCGATGTAGGCCAGGCCCTTCGCCCCGCCACCGCGGGCGATCTCGGTGTACTCGTCTATCTCTTTTCGGGTCATGTCGGCTTTGCCCGGCACCCGAATCGCCTTCACCTGGCCGCCGGTCGCGAGCGCGCCCGCTAATACCTGGAACCCGCTCCCCGCGACGGCCGGCGCGATGTCCACGAGTTCCAGCCTGTAGCGCAGGTCCGGGCGATCGATCCCGTACCGGTCCACACAATCCTGGTAATCCAGCCGCGGGAACGGGGTTTGCGCGATGGGCGCCCGCCCGAACCGCTGCGCCACCCCGGTGTAGAGGTCCTCGATCGTCTGCATCACCTCTTCCTGGGTGACGAATGCCATCTCCAGGTCGAGTTGCGTGTGTTCGGCTACCCGGTTCGCCCGTGTGTCTTCGTCCCGATAACAGCGTGCGAACTGGAAGTAGCGCTCCACGCCTCCGACCATGAGCAACTGCTTGAGGATTTGCGGCGACTGCGGCAGCGCGAAGAAGTGGCCCGGCTTCACCCGCGAGGGTACGAGGAAATCGCGCGCGCCTTCCGGCGTGGACTTGATGAGCGTCGGCGTCTCGACTTCGATGAAATCCCGCTCCCAGAGGAAGGTGCGCATGTAGCGCACCACCTCATGGCGCAGCCGAATCACCTCGGCCACATCGGCACGGCGCAGGTCGAGGTAGCGGTACTTGAGGCGCAGCGTCTCGTCCACATCGACGGGTTCGTTGATGTAGAACGGCGGCGTCAGGGACTCGTTGAGCACCCGGCAGCTCGATGGAATAACTTCGATCTCGCCCGTTGGCATGTTCGGGTTCACGGTCGCGGTCGAGCGTGCCTGTACAACGCCCTCAATGGCGATGCACCATTCTGTTCGGGCGCGGTGGGCGGCGCCGTGCGCCTCGGTGTTCTCCGGATTGAAAACGACCTGCACGATCCCGTGCGAATCACGGAGGTCGATGAAGATGAGCCCGCCATGGTCCCGCCGCCGGTGCACCCAGCCCGCCAGGCGGACCGTCGTGCCCGCGCTCGCCGCGCGGAGGTCGCCACAATACGTGTCCTTGTACATCATCCCAGCGTACAGAACTCGTGGCTACAGATTGGCTCACAGCGTGGACCAGGTGTGCGTCAGATTTTTGCACAATGGGCTCGCCGCGCTGTTCGCGAGCCCAGTTGACCGGATCCCGCCATTTGCTCCATTCCCGCTCGCTCCGCTAGGAGCCTGTCTGGTTAATAGCGGC
>JANXYE010000500.1 GCA_025350285.1 Chloroflexota bacterium | reverse complement strand
GCGCTTTGCCGCACGGCACAATCCGCACCAAACGACCTACAGCCTGCGCGAGGCGATGCACGCCGCCCGCGACCGCTGGACGCCGCGGTATGTGCACCGCCACACCGACGAGCAGGTCTGCCGGTGGTTCCGCGCGGCCGGCTACGACGACCTCACCGTCCTCAGCCAGCGTCAGGCGCCCGACTTCGTGCCCGACTCCATCAGTTCCTGCGTGGGTGTGGAAGGCGAGCGGAAAGCTGCCGCCGCCGAAGGCCAGGCCCCCCGTTGAGCGCCTCCGGTTCTTCGCGCGCCGCGGCTACCGCCTCCGATGAGCGCCTCTTGCGTGTCGGGGTCGCGGGCTACGGGTACTGGGGGCCAAACCTCGCGCGCAACGCGGCCCAGAACATCCGCATTGAGCTTGTAACGATCGCCGACCTCCATCCGGCGCGGCTGTCCGCCGCCCGGCGCGCCTATCCCGCCGCCAGGCTGACGGCCGACGTGCACGAACTGCTGGCCGATCCAACGATCGACGCGGTGTTCATCGCCACGCCCCCGGACACGCATTGCGCCCTCGTGCTGGAAGCGCTGGGGCGGGGCAAGCATGTCCTTGTCGAAAAGCCGCTGGCCACGGACGTGGGCGACGCCGAACGGATGGTTGCCGCCGCCCGGGCCGCCGGCCGCATCCTGGCGGTCGATCACACGTACCTCTTCACCAGCGCCGTCCAGAAGATGAAACAGTACTTCGACTCTGGCGAGATGGGGGACGTCTACTACTACGACTCGACGCGCATCAACCTCGGGATATTCCAGAGCAACATCAACGTGATCTGGGATCTGGCGCCCCACGACATTTCCATGATGCTCTATCTGCTCGACCGTCCGGTGGAAACGGTCTCCGCGCTGGGCGCCCGGCACATCGACCTCGAACACGAGAACATCGCGTACATGACGCTGAAACTGGCTGGCGGCGCGCTTGCCCACTTCCACATGAATTGGCTCGCCCCCACGAAGATTCGCCGCACGATCATCGGCGCGAGCCGCAAAATGCTCGTTTACGACGACATTGAGCCGGTTGAGAAGCTGAAGGTGTACGACTGCGGCGCACAGCTGATCACCGATGTCGAGGACTTGTACGGCCGCCTTGTGGAGTACCGCACGGGCGACGTGCTCGCTCCGCGGCTCGATAACACGGAAGCGCTTGCTGTCGAGGTGGAGCACTTCGTCGATGTCGTGGGCGGGCGCGCGGAGGCAATTTCCGACGGCGCCCTGGGAGCGCGCGTGGTGCGCATCATCGAGGCGGCGCAACGCTCGCTGGGCAATGGCGGCGTGCCCGAGCGGGTACCCCAGTGACGATCCAGGTGACCGCCAGTGAGCGGCGCCGCCACGCCGCCAGGTCTGCCACTGGATCCAGCGTTACCCCAACCGCGGCGACGCCTCCGGCAAGGTCGAAGCGGCAGGCAATCCACTTCGCCGGTCATCGTTGACCTCCTCGTGAGGCGAGCCGTACGGTGGATCGTATGGCTTCCGCGAATAACGCCCGGCCGATAACGCCGGGATCCCTCATCCTTCCTGAACGTCCCCTCGTTTCGATCGTCATCCCCTGCCTCAACGAAGAGCGTTACATCTCCGCCCTGCTCGATTCGCTCTCAGCGCAGGATTACGGCGCCGATGGCATCGAAGTGCTGGTCGCCGATGGCGGCAGCACGGATAGCACGCGCGAACTGGTGCTCGCCTACCCGTCCCGCTTCCAGCGCCTGACGCTCGTTGATAACCCCCGGCGGATCACTGTCGGCGGCTTAAACGCCGGGATGCGCGCGGCCACCGGCGACTGCTGGGTGATCGTCGGCGCCCACAGCGTCCTGCGCCAGGATTTCGTCCGCGCCTCAGTCGATGCGTTGAAGCGCACCGGCGCGGCCTGTGTCGGCGGGCCCATCGAAACGGTCGGTGAAGGCTTCATGGGCCGTGCGATAGCGGCCGCCATGTCTTCGCCGTTCGGCGTGGGCGACGCGAAGTTCCGTTACGCCGACCGCGAGGCCGACGTCGATACGGTGCCCTTCGGTTGCTACCACAAGGCGGTATGGGAGGTTGTCGGCGAATTCGACGAAACCGTGGACGGGGCCGACGAGGACAGCTACAACGCGCGGCTCATCGAGGCTGGCGGACGCATCGTGCTCGTACCGGCCATCCGCAGCACCTACTTCCCGCGGCGCACGTTCAAGGCGCTGGCGAAACAGTATTGGGAGTATGGCGCGGCCAAGGGCACGCTCTTCAGCCGCGGCCGCCCGCTGCGCCTGAGGCACTTCGCCCCGGCGGCGATGGTCGCCGGGGGGCCGTTGCTCTGGCTCGTGGGGCGCCTCTGGAACCCCGCGAAGTGGGGATTGCGGTTGCTCGCCGCGGCCTACCTGATTGGCGGTGTGCTGACGGCTCGGGGTGCTGCCCGCAAAGCCGGCGCCCACCCGGCCGCCGCCTTCGCCGCGATGACGATCATGCACCTGACCTACGGCACTGGCTTCATCGCCGGCGCCTGGAAAGAGCGCCGCCGGGCGTAACCGCGGCTGTCGTGGACGCTGGACGGTGGACGCTGGACGCGAGCGTTCGGCGGCGTTCCCGCTCCACGTCACCGTCGAACGGCGACCCCAGCTCCACCTGCGCCTCGGCCAACGAGCCGCACGGAGCACGGAAAGTCAGCCCCCGCCCCGCCGCCGCGGGCTTGACACCACCACCGGAATCCACTCATATTTGAGGGGTATCCCCCCTGTTGCTTCGGCGGCAGGGCGCGAAGCCGCCTTCACCAAGGCGGCTTCTGCATTGTCAGGGGGATCTGTAGTGGCGACATCTCAGCTTCGAACAAACGTTTATGTAGATGGTTTCAACCTCTACTACGGAGCGATGAAGGGCACGCCGCACAAGTGGTGCGAC
>JANXYE010000449.1 GCA_025350285.1 Chloroflexota bacterium | reverse complement strand
GCCCAGGCCTCCAACGGCGCGGAGGATCCTCGCTCGCGTCATTGGTCACGCCTCCAGTTGGTCGCGCCGCGAGCTGCGCCCTGGCCCTCCGGCGCAGGTGAACATCGTCGGGCGAGAGCGGGCTTTCGCCACCGTCGCCCGGCGTACGGTCTTCTCAGAATCCAGAATCCAGAATCCAGAATCCAGAATCCAGAATCCAGAACTCAGAACTTCGCTACGGCCAGCCAGCCCCCGGGACCTTCACCTCCACGACCTCGATTGCGCCCTTCATCTTCCCATCCCGCAGGTCCTGGTTGCTTCCGACGGCGGTGCAGAGGAACAGCGTCCGCCGGTCTTCCCCGCCGAGCATGCAGGCGTAGGCGCCGCGGCCGGGCACCGGGATGCGCTCCGTCACCTCGCCGCCTTCCTTCACGCGAAGGAACTCGCTGGTGCGTGGACTCGCGACCCAGACGGCGTTCTCCGCGTCGAGGCAGATGCCGTCCGGAAACGCCTCGCCCACGTCCGCCCAGGTGCGCTGCTTCGAGAGGGTCCCGTCGCTCGCCACATCGAACGCCGTGAGCTTCCGCCCGAAGGTCTCGCCGACGATCAGCGTCTTGCCGTCCGGCGTGATCACCGTGCCGTTGGGGAACATCACGCCCGTTGCCGCGATGGAACTCGTACCGTCCGGATCGACGCGCACGATGCAGGTGGTTTTCGGCTCTTCGGCGCGGCTGAAATCGAAACCAAAGTTGCCCACGTAGGCCCGCCCCATGGCATCGACGACCATATCGTTACAGTCGCCGGTGGCAAGGGTCGAGATGTCAGCATGGTCGACCAGCCTGCCGCCTTCCAGCCGCAGAACTTTGCGTGAGCCCATCGCGACCACCAGCATTCGGCCGTCCGGCAACCAGCCAAGCCCCGAGAGGCGGTCCGATTCGTGCTCGGCGATCGTTTCCGTCTTGCCGTCGAGGGTCACGGTCATGACGCGCCGGGCGTGCATGTCGGAGAACCAGAGCCGGCCCTGGCGCCAGCGAGGACCTTCAGGGAAAACGATGCCATCGAGCAGGGTGCGTGGTTCAGCGGCCATGATGCACCTCCAGGGGCCGGATTGTAGCCCGAAACGGCTCCATGCGATCCGCTCCGGTATACTTTCCCACTTATGGCGACCGTCACCAGCCCCGGCACCCGCATCGTCGAAGAGACGGAGATCGAGCCGCAGAAGCCGTATCACCTGATTCTTCTGGATGACGACAGCCATACCTACGACTACGTCGTGCGCATGCTCCAGCGGATTTTCGGGTACTCGCGCGAAAAGGGCTTCGCTATCGCCTGCATGGTGGACAGCGCGGGCCAGGCGATCCTGATGACCGGCGCCCATGCCGAAGTCGAGACCAAACAGGCCCAGATCCATGCTTTCGGGGCGGACCCGCTGATGGCGGAGAGCGCGGGCAGCATGTCGGCGATCATCGAGCCGGCGGCCTAGGACGGAGCATGTGCACGCTCGAAGCGTGGCCAAAGGAACGATCGAGGTAGTCTGCACCGTGACATCCCAATCCACCGAAACCGTCGCCCATGCTCCTCTCTCCGCACGTGAGGGAGAGGTCCTGCGGCTGATAGCGGCCGGACGGACGAACGAGCAGATCGCGGTGGCCCTGGTCATCAGCCAGGCGACCGCCGCGCGACACGTGCACAACATCCTCACAAAGCTCGGCTGCGCGAACCGGACCGAAGCGGCCGCCTTCGTCACCACGCGCCAGTCTCCCGCCGCGCGTCCGCTCGATGACGGGCAGGCCGCCGCGCCGGGCGCTCGCCTTTGGCCAGCGTTCGGTGTGCCAGAAAGGACGCCGCTCGCCGGCCGGGAGCGAGAACTCGCGGTGCTGGCTGAACGGCTGGAAGCGGCTGGACGAGGCAACAGCGGCGTCCTCCTGATCGCCGGCGAGCCGGGCGTCGGCAAGACACGGCTCCTCCGCGAGGGCGCCGAAGAGGCGCAGGCGAACGGTTGGCGAGTGCTTCTTGGCCACGCCTACGACTCCGAAGGCATGCCCCCGTATCTGCCGTTCGCCGAGGCCCTGCAAGGCTACATCCGGGGCTGTTCGGACGACGAACTGAAGGCCCAACTGGGGCTCGGTGGCGCGGAGGTCTCCCGCATTGTGCCTGGCCTCGACGGCCGCCTTGGCCTGCCGTTGACCGAAGAGCGGCCTGTCGGCGACCGCTACCGGCTGTTCGAAAGCGTCACTGAGTTTCTTCGAAGCATCGCCGCCGCCGCGCCCACCGGTCTCTTGCTCTGCCTCGAGGACCTCCATTGGGCCGACCAGTCGACGCTGCTGCTCCTGGAGCAGGCGGCCCGCCGCCTGGCCCGGGAGCGCGTGCTCATCGTCGGCACCTACCGCGACACAGACCTCGACGCTGGGCTTCCCCTGGCCCGTGCCCTTGAACAGATGACGCGGGAACGGTTGGCAAAACGGCTCGACGTGAAGCGCCTGCCGAAGGAGCAGGTTGGCGCTCTCCTCGGCGGAATGGCGGGCCGTGAGCCGCCCCCGGGGCTAGTCGATGCCATCTACGACGAAACCGAGGGCAATCCCTTCTTCGTCGTGGAAGTCTTCGACTACCTGAAGGAGGAGGGCCGCCTCCTTGATGAGAACGGGGAGTGGCGAGGCGACCTCGTGATCGACGAACTCGACGTTCCCCAGGGTGTCCGGCTTGTCGTTGGCCGGAGGTTGGAGCGCGTGAGCGACGTCTGCCGGCGGGCCCTCTCGCTGGCCTCGATTATCGGGCGGACATTCGACTACGACCTGCTGCGCGCGCTTGCGGAGCTGGATGAAGATACCCTGCTGGACGCCATCGAGGAGGCGGAGCACGCCCATCTCGTAGGCTCCACTGAGGGAGGCCGTTTGGCCTTCACCCACGAGCTCATCCGGCAAACGCTCGTCAGCGGCCTCTCGCTACCCCGGCGCCAGCAGTTCCACCGGCGCGTGGCCATGGCCCTGGAACAGGTCTATCGCGAGAAGATCGAGGCACATCTTTCCGAACTGGCCGAACACTTCCACCTGGCTGGCAGCGCCGCCGACCTGGGGAAGGCGATAGCGTACGGCGAGCTGGCGGCGCGGCGCGCGCTCGCCGTCTACGCCTACGGTGAGGCCGCCCGGCATCTGGAGCAGGCGCTCCAGGCACAGGAAGTGCTGGCCCCGGACGACAAAAGCGGGCGTTTGGACCTGCTGCTCGCACTCGGCGCCGCGATGCTCCCGGCCGGCGAGCCTCTCCGCATCGTCGAACGCGTCGCACCTGAAGCGCTCGCGCTGGCCGAGGCGCTCGGCGACGGCACCCGCGCTTCGGCTGCCTGCCGCGTTGCGGTCGAGGCGCTGCGCCGTTTCGGCGCGGCGGGAATCGTCAATGCGCCAGAGTTCCGCCCGTGGGCTGAGCGGCTCGACCGCTACGCCCCCGCGGGCTCGGCGGACCGCGCCTACGCCGACCTCCAGATCGCGGGTCTCTGCACGACGGAGAACCGGCCCGTGGAAACGCAGCGGCTCTTGCGGAGCGGCCTCGATCTAGCGCGAAGCATCGGCGCCACCGAGACGTTCTTTGACGCCGGGTGGGATCTGCTCCTCAGCAGCGAGCCCGAGGCGCGCGCCGAGATGGTTGCCCTGGCGCGAGAGCTGGC
>JANXYE010000346.1 GCA_025350285.1 Chloroflexota bacterium | reverse complement strand
GCCTCTACCGGGCCGGCGCCGCTCGTTAGCTCAAAGGGCCTTCGTCGAGCTCAATCACGATGGCTCGTAGTTCCGGGAGGAGTGGCGGTAGCGAGATCAGGGCGGCGTGCCACACCGTCTCGGCTCGGATCCCGAAGTAGTTATGCGCCAAGACGTCACGGAAACCGGCCAGGCTCCGCCACGGTATCGATGGATGGACCGCCTGGAGATCCGCGGAAACATGTTTCGCGGCTTCACCGATGACAATGAACTCGCGGATGATCGCGGAGAACTCTATGCCGCGGGCCAGGAACACCTCCTCGCTAGTGCCCTCGCTCCACGCCAGGATCTTCAACGAACCGTCGTAGATGTCCGAGATCCAGAGACTGTCATCACGCGACGGCAATCGCTTCCTCTTCGATGCGCGGCCTTATCCGCGCCCGCAACGCGGCCCGGTCGGCGAGGTCGATGCTGCTACCGAGCAGGTCCTCCAGGAAGGCGCGCAGGCCCATGTATTGCTCGAACGACGGGACCGCCTCGAAATCCACCAGGACATCCACGTCGCTCGACGGGCCCGCCGTATCGCGCGCTACCGACCCGAACAGCGAAAGATGCCGCACGCCGAAGGCACGGATTTCAGAGTCGTGTTCGCGAATCAGCCGGATAACTTCGTCCCGTCTCATGGAGACAGTCTACACCGCGCTGGCGCCCGCGAGCGCCTCCAGCATCCGCCGTGTGGCCTCCGCCACGTCATCGACCGCGCTATCGAAGGCGGCCTCGTTCTTCTTTGAAGGCGCGCGGAAGCCGCTCAACTTCCGGACGTACTGGAGCGCCGCTGCCCGGACGTCGTCATCGCTGGGTGGTGGTTCGGCCCCGCGAAGAGTCTTGATACTGCGGCACATGGCGCGCCTCCGGGTTGAGTGCTCGCGATTCTACCGGAGGCCCGCCGCGTGCTCTAATGCGAAACACACACCCGCCTCTGGAGTAACCCGCATGGATAACGCCAACTTCGACCACGTCATGACGACGACCCGCTCCGTCCGGAAGCGGCTGGACTTCACCCGCCCCGTTGAGCGGAGCGTGATTGAGGAGTGCATCGAAATCGCCCTCCAGGCTCCGACTGGCTCGAACCGCCAGGGCTGGCACTTCGTCGTCGTTACCGATGCCGCCAAGCGCAAAGCGATCGCCGACGCTTACCGTGAACTCTTCGTGGCCTACTCCACCAGCCCTCAGGCCGAGTACGAGGCCAGCGACCCGCGCGCGGCCCAACAGCCGAAGGTCCGCGATTCGGCGACCTATCTCGCTGACCACATGCACGAATGCCCGGTGTTCATCATCCCCTGCATTGAAGGGCGCACCGATGGCGCCTCTTCTGGCGCGCAGGCCGGCTTCTGGGGCTCCATCCTCCCGGCGGCCTGGTCGCTGATGCTCGCCCTTCGCTCGCGCGGGCTGGGCACGGCCTGGACGTCTATTCACCTCGGCCGCGAGAAAGAGCTGTCGAAGCTCCTTGGCATCCCGGAGAACGTCGCCCAGGCGGTTCTCTTCCCGGTCGCCTATTTCACCGGGGACGACTTCAAGCTGGCAACGCGCCTGCCGGCGAGCCAGGTGACGCACTGGGACAGCTGGTAGTCACGGGGCTTCATCCGGGTATTCTGCCGCGAGGACGTCGGCTACCCCGGACTTTATGAGTGGCACGTCCACTCGCAGGATGTCCCAAAGAACGATGCTGCTAATCCCGAAGTAAGCGTGCGCGACCACGTCGCGGAGGCCGGCCATGCCACGCCAATCAACGGCTCTGTGGCGGTCCCGCAGCTCCGACGGGAGGTTTTTCGCTGCCTCTCCGACGATCTCAACGTTTCGCATGACAGCGTCGTAGAGCATGCGGTTGGCCAGTAGCTCGTTCGGCCCCGTGAGCGTCGCAGTCCACTCGATAAGGACGGCACAGCAATCGAGGATGTCTTCCAGGAAGAGACGAATGTCACGCGATGGCAATGGCGTCGCGCTCCACGTAGGGGCGCACTCTCGGGCGCAAGCCGTCGTTGGTGACCAGATCCACTTTCGTACCGAGCAGATCCTCGATGAGGAAGCGAACATCGCAGTACCGCCGGTATGTGACCGGCTCATCGAACTCGACGAGCACGTCCACGTCGCTCTCCGGACCGGCTTCGTCTCGGGCCACGGACCCGAACAACGACAATGACTTCACGCCGAACGCGTCTATCTCAGCCTTGTGTTCGTGCAGGAGGCGGATGACATCGTCGCGTCTCATGCAGCGAGTATACCCGGTCGCGGCAGCCATCACTGGGATCAAGGAACGGTCGCGGCGCCGGCGGCCGGGCAGATGATGGCGAAGGTCCAGCCGACCGCGGTCCACGGCTGGAGCAGGGCGACAAGCAGGCCCAGGTATTGCGGGCCGGCCGTCGAGTCCGGAAGGGCCAGCCCTTTGCTCACGACGCTGGCGTGGCCCTCGTTTGCGCCGCCATCAACCCAATATCGCAGGTTCGGCCGTGAGGCCAGGTTGCGCAGCCACTGCGAATGGCCGCCACGAAGCGTGCTCACCAGCAGCACCTCGCCGATTCGCGCCGCGACCAGCGGGACGCTGTGCACACGGCCACTCTTGCGTCCGGCTATTTCGAGCACGATCAGCCCTGCCGGCAGGAAGCCGGGTGAGAGCCATCCCTGTTTCACGAGAGGTTCGACCAGCGTGTTCAGGTTCCTGAAGAATGCCGCTTCAGCCGCTTCGATGCTATTGGTGGCCATCGGCGGGAGCTTAGCGGGCGCCCGTTATCAATGCCACCGGTATCCCCACCCGTTCCGCCAGGGCGAGTACGGCGTCGGCGGACTGCGAGCGGGAGAGCCGCGTCGTATCGATCACGCAACCGGCGGGGGCTTCGGCGAGGAAGCGCGCGTGCGTCTGCCGGTAGACCGGTTCACTCAGCTCCCGGTCGGCGCGCGCCATGCCGCGCCTGAGCACCGTCTCCGCGTTGGGGAGGAGTACCGCATAGACCGGCGACATCCCGAGCCCGGCGAGGCGTTCTTCGTAGACCCGCACGTTTCGGGGAATGACCACTCCATCGACCACCACGGTGTATCCGCCCGCCGCCGCTTGCAGGATCACCTGGTTTTGCGCCTCCGAGGCCGCGAGCCATGGCTCAATGCACCCGGACCGGATTGCCGCGAAGAACTGGTCGTTCTCCAGGTGCACCGACGGCTCGAATCGCGCCGCCAGCTCACGCGCGACGGTCGTTTTCCCGGCCCCCGGCGGACCGGAGACGATGATCACGCGCCCAGCCCTCATGGCGCGTCTGGCCCGGATTCCTGCGCTATATCCGCCGCGACCGCGCAACCGGTGATTGGCTGACGCGATACGGGCGCGAGTCCCGTGCAGGCCGGGGGCCACTGTCGCGGCGTCGGCACGGGAGTCGGCGTGCGTGTTGGCGTGGGGGTTGGTGTCGGCGGCAGCTGGTCGCAGTTCGACGGAAAATTCGGGTCGATTGGAGAAATGACCTTCACGGACTTTGAGCGGTCCGCAGCGTCAAGAAACGTGTACTCCACCGCGCTGGTGATCCCAAGTGACTGGATTGAGACGCCGCCCGCGGGAATCGTTTCATCGAACAGGAGGGGAAACGAGGGATCGATGTCGGGCAGGATGATCCGGCGCGGCTTTGTGTCCTTGTTCCTGAACCGAACGATACTCTGCCCGCCGGAGTTGCTCCGGTTCACCTGGCAGACCGGGGGGTTAAAGCTGTTCGGCAGGATATCGATGATAAACTCGCCGTTATTCGCGGCACGCGCGGGCTCCGAACCAGCACGCAGAGCCACGGTCACGCCGATGGTCAGTGCACACACAGCCGCGATCAGGAGCAGCGGCCGAAAGAGTGATCGGGACATAGAAAGACCCAGTCGCCTCGCCCCGCCACAGGGCACGTACCAAGCTAACCGGGGGATTCGCCGGTGTCGAGCGACATAAAGCTTCCGAAGTGTACGCGCGCCAGGTTCCCTTGCGGGCGCGCGACACCGCCCCGACAATGCCAGCACGATTTACCGGAAAGTTGGTACGACAGCATGCCCATTACACTCGCTGACAATGCCCACGAAAGCGCCTGGCGCAAGGAAGTCCAGACGTTCATAAACGAGAACAAGGGCGTCTTCGCGAATGCCGCCGAAGAGAGCGAAATGGGTCTCTTCGGCCGCATGGGCGCTATCAAAGAATGGCGCGAGCGCGTGGCCAAAAAGGGCTGGATCGCCCCGAGCTGGCCAGCGAAATACGGCGGGGCTGACATGTCCGTCGTCGATCAGTTCGTCATGAACGAAGCGATGGCCGAGGCGGGTGTCCCAAGCAACGTTGGCGGCTTCGGCGTGATGATGATTGGCCCCACGATTATCGAACACGGCACCGACGACCAGAAGGTCGAGCACCTCGGCAGCATCCTTCGCGGCGAGAGCATCTGGTGCCAGGGCTATTCCGAGCCGGGCGCCGGTTCCGACCTCGCCAGCCTCCAAACCCGCGCCGTCCGCGATGGCGACGATTACGTGGTCAACGGCCAGAAGATCTGGACGACCGGCGCCCAGTTCGCCGACATGATGTACATGCTCGTGCGCACCGACCCGGATGCCCCGAAGCACCGCGGCATCACCTACCTGCTGGTCGATATGAAGTCGCCCGGCGTGACGGTGCGGCCGCTGACGACCCTCGCGGGCACGCAAACGTTCAACGAAGTCTTCTTCGAAGACGTGCGCGTGCCAGTCCGGAACCGCATCGGCGATGAGAACCGCGGCTGGTACGTGGGCACAACGACGCTGGACTTCGAACGGAGTTCCATTGGCAGCGCAATCGGCGTGCGCAAGCAACTCGAAGGCCTGATGCGCCAGGCCAAGAAGGGCGGCGACGAAGTTTCGTTCCACCGCGCCAGCGTCCGTCACGAATTCGTCGATCGCTGGGTGGAGTGCGAAGTCGCCAGGATGCTGAGCTACCGCGTGGTGAGTATGCAGGTGGCCAACAAGATCCCGAACTACGAAGCGAGCATGTGCAAGCTCTTCAGTTCGGAACTTGGCCAGCGCATCGCCAGCCTCTCCATGCACATGTACGGCACGCACGGCAACGTCCGCAACCGCAGCAGCATGGGCTACATGCAGGCCGTCAGCGCGACCATCGCCGGCGGCACCAGCGAAATCCAGAAGGGCATCATCGCCACCCGCGGCCTTGGCCTGCCTCGCGGGTAGGTGCGCCTTCCCAGCTGTTAGCTCGAATGGGCTGGCTGATGGACGTGAGCCAGCCCATTCCGTTACCGCGTGAGCGTCACCTCAGGCGTCGAGCGCAGCCACCCGATTCTACCGGCTGGCGTTCGCACATGAAGCCAGCCCTCCCCACCGACAACTCGCGCCCCGAGGAGGCTGACAATCGAACGTCCGGGCAGGCAAGCGACATGGCGTCCATGTACGGGGTCCGGATCAGCGAGCACCGTCACACAACCGGCAAGCGCGCCAATGCGGACGAACTCACCCCGCCAGGCCGCGATTACCCGGTTGCGCCCGAGGATGGCCAGCGGCTCGACGAGTGGCGTCAGCGTTGCCGCATCGAAGTCTACGATCGCCGCCACCGGCAACGGGCTCGACGCGCCCGGCGGGCCCGGAAAGTCCAGCGGCACGGAAACCGCAACGCTCGCCAGTAGGCGGTGAGCGTCCAGCCAGAGCAACGGCGTCACCGGCAGTCCCAGGTAGACCACCGCGCTCCTCACCGCCCCGGACGCGGCCGTCTCCACGAGCCCGGTGAGGATCTCAGGCTGGTCTGGCGTCTTCGCCTCCGGGTACCAGCTTAACGCCCAGCTCTCGGCCGTCCGGGGCCGCGCCACGGCGCGCGCGAAGGGACGGGCGGCGGTGTCCGTCATCCCGAGCACCGTCGCCCCGGTCGCGCCGATGACCGCCGGCTCGCTGCCGCTCAGCCAGGCCACCCGTCCGGCACCGTAGGTGAACGGTGCCGATGGATACAGCCCTGGCGGCGGTTGCGCCAGCGGCTCGCCAGATGGGTAGCGCAGGTAGCTCTCGTGCGCGGTCTGGGGAGCGATTTGCAACGACTGGCGGATGAGCAGTTGGCCATCGCTGGCGCCGAGTATCGAAACGAGCCCCGTGAGCGGCGGCCCCGCCTCGTCCCAACTCATGCCGCCATCGTGCGACCGCCAAACGACCGTCCGGGCTGCGAGCGGCACGATTGGGCCCTGCGCCCCGCACTCGCCATCGACGCACACCGCGACGGCGATGTCCGAGGCGTCACCTTCGGCCCATACCGAAAAGATGCTCGCGAGTGGGTCTCCGGAATAGTCATCGGCGCGGAATAGCGTGTCCCGGTGGACCTGGCCATCCAGGTCCCGGTACAGCCGTACAAGCTCCTGGACGGGCCGGCCGCAATCGCAATCGATCAGCGAATAGAGCGCCAGCCCGGGCGGGAGGTCGGTGGCCGGGAGCGGGGTCAGCGGCCTCAGAGGGACCCCCGCGAACGTCGCCGGGAGGGCCGACGGGGCGGGCGGGGCGGGCGTGGTAACCACCGCCGTGGCCGGCGGCGCAGGCGTGGCAATGCTCGAACTCCCGGAGTTCGTAAACCACCAGAGCCCCAGGCCTACGACAACGGCAACGCCAGCGAGGCTGACCAGCGACAAGATCGGGACCCTCGGCTTCGGCGCGCTGAGTTCGCCCGGACGCGCGGTCGCGGCCGGGGCCGTCAGCTCCGCAAGATCAGCCGGAAAGGGGCGGACCAGGGGGTCCCACGAGCACAGTTCGGCCCGGTCAGCAAACCCGAGCCGCATCATCACCGTTTCGATCCGCCGCCGCACGTCCGTCACCGTCAGGCCAAGGCGCACCGCCGATTCAGCGTCCAACATCCCCGCCCGTACGGAAGCCACGAGCATCGAATCGGTCGGGGAGAGGCCGGGAATTGGTTCGCCGCCAGACATCGTCCCCTCCGAGGCGTCTTCGCGGACCACATTCTACCGCGTCCAGATCGTCGAGGACTCTGGGCCCCACGACGCGAAACGCCGCTCCGTCTCCGTCGCGGCGCTGACGCGGGCGGACGGCGCGGCGCGGGTGCTCAGTACCGCGACCGACAGGGAGCGGCGCCCAAGCCCTGCCGATGCGCCCCGGCCGCTACGCACCCGCCCTGCTACGCTGACCACCGAGGGGTGATAGCCCATGGCGGAAGAGAGCAAGGGCCCGGTTATCGCGGCCCTGGGTGCGAACTTCGCGATTGCCGTCGGCAAAATCGTCGCCGGCGTCCTGACCGGCAGCGCCGCCCTCCTCGCCGAAGCCGGGCACTCCATCGCCGATACCGTGAACCAGGTCTTTCTCCTCATCGGCATCAACCGTTCCGACACGACGCCCGACGAAAAGCACCCGATGGGCTACGGCAAGGAGGCGTTCTTCTGGTCGTTTCTCGCCGCCATCTTCATCTTTGTTGCCGGGGCTGCCTTCTCCTTCTACGAAGGCACCCGCACGCTCATCCAGGACGAAGACCATGCCCGCACCGGCGGCCAGTTGCTCATCGGTTTTGGCGTGTTGGGTTTCGCCATCGTCTTTGAGTCCATCTCCTGGGCCGTGGCCGTACGCGGTCTGCGAGCAGGGGCGCGCGCGAAAAAGTGGTCCCTTGGCAAGTACATCCGCGAATCGCCGAATATCACGCTCAAAACAGTGCTGTTCGAAGATAGCGCCGCACTCATTGGCCTCGTGCTCGCCGCGGGCGGGCTCGGCCTCTCGGAACTCACCGGGAATGAAGATTGGGACGGGATCGCCTCGCTGCTCATCGGTGTTGTACTCGCCGCTGTTGCGTTCCTCCTGGGCGCCCAGTCGCGAAAGCTCCTGCTCGGTAGTGCCGCGAGCGACGAGACCCAGCAGCATATCCGCGAGACGCTCGCCAGCTTCCCGGAGGTCGTCCATATTGTCCGCGTCCTCACGATCCAGCTCGGTTCCCACAGCGTCCTCGTGACCGGCGAACTGAACGTCAAGCGCGACATGAACACCGACGCTATCGAAGACCTGCTCGTCCGCATCGATACCGAACTCGAACGCCGCGTACCCGAGGTGGCGGACACGTTCTGGGAGCTGAAACGCACGGGCGCGGTTCCGAAGCGTGCGGGTGGCCATTAGCCGTTGGCTCTTGGCGACCGCAAGACCCGGGAACGTCAGATGGTTAACCCGTGAAGCTGGGGACGCGAAGTCGGGTATCGAACTGTCTCCACCTCGAATCCTCCGGAATTAGTTCAGAGTAGGGCAACGTCTCCGCCTTGAGCAGCGTCATCAACGTGTCCCGGAACAGGTACGGAATCACCACGTGGAACCGCCCACTCTCGCGCACTCAGCCGAACGCCCACCACCCGGTCCAGGCCGAATTAGAAGCTAAAAGCTAACAGCTATTCGCTCACTCAAACATCCATCGCTCGCCGTCGCGCGTCCACT
>JANXYE010000342.1 GCA_025350285.1 Chloroflexota bacterium | reverse complement strand
GCCAGCTGTTTCGCTTCACCGCGGAGAAGATTCCAACCGCAATCCCGATGATCGCGGACATCACGATCGTCAGGATGCCGATGGTCACCGTCGGGCCGATTCGCTGCTTGATCTCGTCGTTGACCGACCGCCTGGGCGGTTTCAGCCCGTTCCCCAGATCGCCCCGGACGGCGCGCCCCGCCCATTCGAAGTACTGCTCATACCAGGGCCGGTCCAGCCCAAGGTTGTGTTCGAATTCCTTCGCGCTGGCGGCGCTGTTGAACCCCCCGACGACCGCGAAGGCGGCATTGCCCGGCCGGATGAAAAGCAACAGAAAGAGGATGAGCGACATCACGAGCAGCATCACGGGCAAAACGACGAGCCGCCGGAGAATGTACGCGCGCATGTCTCGTCCCCTCGCGGCCACGTTTCGGGCCGCCGGCCGCGAAGACTGGCCGCTTGGCCAGTTGGGGCATTCTCCACACGCGTACGGGCCTGCGCAAGCGGAGCGGGGATGAAGGATGCCTGCGCACGCACGGTATCGCCAGTTCCCGGGCCCCGCCTTGCCGAGGCCCCCCCGATGCGCCCCGATTCGCTTGCTATCGCCACCTACTCCGCTACACTGAGGCAGGTGGCGACGCCAGGAGGGGGAATGCCGACGTCGTGATCCCTGATAGCGACAACCCGCGTGAAGCATGTGGCGTCTTCGGGGTGTTCGCACCCGGCGAAGATGTCGCGCGATTGACCTTCTATGGGCTCTACGCCCTCCAACATCGCGGCCAGGAAAGCGCCGGCATCGCATCCAGCAACGGACTCGGCGATTTCATCCTGCGCACCGGCATGGGCCTCGTCTCGCAGGTTTTCGATGAAGAAGACCTCGCCTTTCTCCGCGGCCACATCGCCATCGGCCACACCCGCTATAGCACCGCCGGCGGCTCGCTCGCCTGCAACGCCCAGCCGATCGTCGTGCGGGATCCGGAAACCGGCGAAGAGATCGCCCTCGCCCACAACGGCAACCTGACGAACTACGAAGTCCTGCGCGACGACCTCATCGCCCAGGGCGTTGAGATCCGTTCGAACGCTGACTCCGAGGTCATGGCCCACCTCCTCGCGCTCGCGCCGGGCAAGACGTGGGAAGAGCGCTTCCATTACATGATGCGCCGTGTCGAAGGCGCCTACAGCCTCGTGGTGATGACGCGCGACAAACTCTTCGCCGTGCGCGACCCGATGGGCGTGCGCCCGCTCTGCGTTGGCCGGCTCAATGGTCATGGCTACGTCTTCGCTTCCGAATCGTGCGCCCTCGAACACCTCGGCCTTGAGATGGAACGGGAAATTCGCCCGGGCGAAGTGGTGCAGATCGACGCGAGCGGCGCGCGTAGCTTCTTCCCGGCTCCCGAAGCGCGAAAGGGCGCGGCCTGCACATTCGAATTCACCTACTTCGCTCGTCCTGACAGCAAGTTCATGGGTGAACTTATTTACCCCGTGCGCGAAGAACTCGGCGCCGCCCTCGCACGCGAGCACGCGGTTGATGCGGACCTCGTCATCGGCGTCCCGGACTCCGCTATCCCGGCGGCTATCGGCTACGCGCGCGAATCCGGTATCCCCTACCGCGAAGGACTCGTCAAGAACCGCTACGTTGGGCGCACATTCATTCAGCCGGACCAGCGCATCCGCGAGGCGGGCGTGAGCCTCAAGTTCAACGCCCTGGGAGATGTCCTCCGTGGCAAACGCGTGGTTCTCGTGGACGATTCGATTGTGCGCGGCACGACGACGCCACACGTCATCAGCCTCATCCGCAAGGCTGGCGCCACCGAAGTGCACATGCGCGTGACCACGCCGCCGATAGCCTGGCCCTGCTTCTTTGGGGTCGATATGGCTACGCGCGCCGAACTCATCGCGGCGAACAAGTCGGTTGAGGAGATTCGCAAGCACATCGGCGCCGATTCGCTCGGTTACCTGAGCGTCGAAGGTCTGAACCGGGCGACTCGACAATCAGAGAACAACCTCTGCAACGCCTGCTTCACTGGCAGCTACCCGATAAACGTGCAGATGCAGATGGACCGCCTGGAAGTGAAACGCCGCGAGCCAGCCTTAGCCGGCGCCGAGAGCCTGAACCGCGCCGGCGGCCCGTAACCGCGAAGGTCAAACTCAAGACCCAGTGGGCCGGTGTGGACCGGTTCGCGCTACCATGAACCGGTGACGACCGTCGCCATCCTGACCTGTTCCGATAAAGGCGCCGCTGGTGCGCGCGAAGACGCTTCCGGCGACCTCGCCGAGGCGCGGCTGCGCGCGGCCGGGCACACCATCGCGGCACGCGCCATCCTCCCGGACGACCGGGCCACGATAGCTTCGCGGCTGCGCCGCTGGTGTGATGAAGGCGCCGCGGCGGTGATCGTCACGACCGGCGGCACGGGCCTCGCCCCGCGCGACATCACACCGGAAGCGACGCGTGACGTGGCCGAGCGAGACGTGCCCGGCATCCCCGTGGCGCTCTGGATCGAAGGGCTGAAGAAGACGCCATATGCCGTCCTCTCGCGCGGGATCGCGGTGACCCGCGGGCGCACGCTCATCGTGAACCTGCCGGGCAACCCGAAGGCGGTGGCCGAGGGGCTCGACGTGTTGCTGCCGCTGCTGGAGCACATCAGCGCCATCCTCGGCGAGCCCGTCGAGCACCTTAGCGACGCCGACACTGGCCATGCGGTCTCCACATGAGCATGCGCATCGACGTGCTTTCGCTCTTTCCAGCGGCCTTCGGCGGCCCGCTCGATGTTTCGATTATCAAGCGAGCCCGGGACGAAGGCCTGCTCGACTTCCAGGTCCACGACATCCGCGACCATGCCGACGGCCGCCACAAGAGCGTGGACGACTACCCCTTTGGCGGCGGCCAGGGAATGGTCCTGCGCGTCGATGTGCTCGACCGCGCGCTTTCCCACGTGCGTGGCCTCTCCCCGGACGTTGGACACGTCGTCTACCTTTCGCCGCAGGGCGAGCGGCTGACCGATCGCCTTGTGCGCGAACTGGCGCGCGAGCCGCGGCTGATCCTCGTCTGTGGGCGCTACGAAGGGATCGACGACCGGTTTGTCGAACACCGCGTCGATCGCGAGGTTTCCGTTGGCGACTACATCCTCACCGGCGGCGAACTGCCCGCCATGGTGCTCATAGACGCCGTGGCCCGCCACATCCCCGGCGCGCTTGGCGACGAAGCTTCGCCCGAGGACGAATCGTTCGCGGACGGCCTCCTGGAACACCCCCAATACACTCGTCCCGCGGAGTACGAAGGCTGGCCGGCGCCCGCCGCGCTCCTTAGTGGCGACCACGCAGCTATCGAGCGCTGGAAGCGGGAGCAGCGGCTCCTGAGGACCGCGCGCCGCCGCCCGGACCTGCTGCCGCCGATCGGCGAACGCCTATCCGTGAAGGCCGGGGGCTCGCGCATCCGGACCTACATCCATCCGGACGACTACGATGCGGTGGCGGCCCTCTGGCGGGCCGCGGGGCCCGCCATCCAGCTTCGCCGTTCGGACGAAGAGGCGGAGGTCGCGCGCAAACTGACACGCGACCCGGACCTGTTCCTGGTGGCCGCGTCCGGGAAGCGGCTTGTGGGCACGGTGATCGGTGGTTGGGATGGGCGCCGCGGCTACGTGTATCAATTGGCGGTCGCGCCATCGCACCGCGGGCGGGGGCTCGGGGCCGCGCTGATGGCGGAGCTGGAGGCTCGCTTCGCCCTCAAGGGCTGCCCGCGGATGAACCTCTTCGTAGCGGACGAGGATCCTTCGGCCATCGCGTTCTGCGAACACCTCGGCTGGCAACGCCTCCCCGCCACAGGCATGGGCAAGGACCTTCCCGCAAGCGAACCGCGAGTGGAGGGGCGTGCCGGGGAGGGTATCGGTACCGCGACCGAGAGGGAGCGGCGGATGATGACCGAACCGCCTGTGGCAACCCGGCCGCCACGGCCGGGAGGCGTTGACGCTGCGTGGCGGGGCCTGGCCGCCACTCCCTCTGGGTCGCGGTGCTCTTACGCCGCCGAGCAGGCGCATCGATCGTCGCGTTTCGCTGGATACCCCGGAACGTT
>JANXYE010000338.1 GCA_025350285.1 Chloroflexota bacterium | reverse complement strand
TTCTCTTTCTCGACGTAAATTTCGAGCGGCTTTTGCGTGCGGTCGCTTTCGGCCATGAGTTCGCGGAGGAGCGCGCTGCCGAATCCTTCGCCGCGATGCTCGGGGAGCAGGGCGATGTCGAGGATGGCGATCTCTTTTCCGCAGCGGTCCACGTAGAGGCGGCCGGCTTCGACGCCGTCGCGCAGGATGACATCGAAGCGCGCGTCGGGATAATTCCGGCGGTAGTCGGTGTCCTGCGCGCGGAATTGCATCTCGATGAAGGCGGATTTTTGCTCCGCGGTCCACGGCACCCTCGCGAGTTCTTCCTCGCGGGTGCCTGCATAGACGCGCTGCAAAAAGGGAACGTCGTCCGCGGTGGCGGGGCCGGACATCAGGTCTTCAGGCATCGGGATTCACATAACCTTTTCTTGAGAGGGACGAAAGCAGGCGATCCCCAAAAAGGGCAAAGATCGCCTTATCCACGATAGCAAGAGTTGAGCAAGCTTTCAAGTGGGGTGATTGAAGTCGATGGGTGTCTTTGGCATGCTTGGGCGGTCGGGCACGGCTCGATCATCCACCAGGGCTGATAGAATCGTAGCGGAATCTTCCGCTGGAGGTTGTCCCGTGTGTGAAGCCATATCCGCTTGGTCGCGCGCCTTTGTCGATTGGAGTCCCACCGCCGACGAGCATCGCCTAACGTCCGCTATCAGTGACCACCTGGAATACACGCGCCACCTTCTGACCGGATTTAGCGTGAGGCCGACCAAGGAGGAAGAGGACGAGGCTGCTGCCGTCATGGAGAGGGCGGATCAGGCTATCGCGGCGCGCTTCGGGCTAGGCCCGGTAGAGACCCGCTACATGCTCTGTAGCGTGGCGGCCGCTTCTGGCAAGCCTATCGTGGAGATCGCGAGAGCCGCTGCCGCCACCCTCATCTCCGCCGACTCCCCAGCGTAGGCCACGCCAGGTCCACCGCGCGATTATGTCCAAACTGACCCACTACCAGTGGACAATGGCCGCCGCGAGTTGGTTGATGTCCGTAGTTCGCTTGGGCCTGCTTGAGCGGTCGGGCGTACTCCTACTGATGCCTCGAAGAAAAAAGCGGGCACGTAAATTAGCGACGGCGGATATAGACGCGGGGCCTACGTGTGATGAATTTAACACATATGCCAGTCGTGGTTTACCCGAAGCTAGGTCGGGCCGGCTACAGTGGAATCGACGACGTACTAGGCACTGCTTGACAAGGCCGTGCGAAGTCCGACAGACTTTTGCGTCAGCTTCGCGGGAGCTGAAGGTCGAGGGATTGAGGCACGGGATCATGGTAGCGACGGCGAACCGCGCTGTACTAGCAGGTGGCGCGGACGAAGATAATCAGGCACACGGGCACTCATGCCAGGAATGGGTCGCATGGCTGGCTCCGGCCCACTACAGCCTGTTCATGGCTGAGATTGCTCAAGCCGCCATGGCGAAGGCCGCACGCGAGGAGATGGCAGGGCTTTTGGGCGCTTGGCGCGCCACCGCGGAACTTGATCACGCCCCCGACGTGCAAAAGCAGATTGAGCGGAATCGCGGACTGAAGTTCCTTACGGTGGACGAATGGCGAGCGACGAACCCCCGTACCGCGTAGAAGCGGACTGGGACAACTACTTTGAACAGCTACGGCGATGTCCGGAATCCCAGCAGGAACGGATTACGCATTTCGTTGCCAACATCCTTCCCCTGAACCCCAAGGCAACTCACCCGCCCCTCTTGAAAAAATTGAAGGGCCAGTATAGTCACATGTGGCAGTTTGAGTGTGGGAACCGCCGACTGATCTACACCGTCAACGACGATACAAGGGCCGTGCTGATTGAGTACTTCGACCTGCACCCCACCTGGTAGGCTCGCCGGGCCGAAGACCGGGCGAGCGTCGCTACGTCCAAACCGACCCACTACCAGTGGCCGGGTCGTGCGTCAGCTGGGCGGGCCCAGCGACAACCCCCACAACCCCATCCCACTGCGCTATAGTTCACGCCGACTTCCCACGGAGGGGACACCATGTCCGCTGTGACCCAACTCGGCTACCTCGGGATCGGCGTGCGCGACCTCGACGAATGGCAAAACTACGCTCGCGACGTGCTCGGCCTCGGCGTGGCCGCCCGCGACTCGGATGGGACCGTCCTCCTCAATATGGATGGCCACCATCACCGCTTCGCCGTCCACGAAGACGGCCGCGACGATATCGCCTACATCGGCTGGGAGACGGAGACCGCCGCCGATGTCGATGCCGTTGCCGCGCGCCTCGAAGCCGCTGGCGTTGCCGTGGCGCAGGGCACGCGCGAAGAGGCCGAACGCCGCCACGTGGAAACGCTGATTAAGTTCCAGGACCCTGACGGCCACGACTGCGAGGTCTACAGCGGCCCCGAACTGGCGCCTGCACCGTTCCACTCGGGCAAGGCCGAGACGCGCTTCGTTGCGGAATCGCAGGGGCTGGGCCACCTCGTCCTCGCCGCCAGCAACCTCGAACGCGCGATGTCCTTCTACACGGACCTCCTCGGGATGAAAGTTTCGGACTATGTGACCAGCCCCCTGAACCTCGGCTTCCTCCACTGCAACCCCCGCCACCACAGCCTCGCCTTCGCCGAAGTCCCGAAAGCGCGCAAGCGGATCAACCATTTCATGCTCCAACTCGACACCATCGACGCGGTCGGGCGCACCTACGACGCCGTCCAGGAGGGCTCGGCCCCGCTGCTCGTCAGCATGGGCCGCCACAGCAACGACGAGATGGTCTCGTTCTATATGGCGAACCCCTCGAAGTTCGGAGTCGAATACGGCTGGGGCGCCCGCGAAGTGGACGATTGCACCTGGGAAGTCGGCAACTACACCGCCGGCAGCCTCTGGGGCCACAAGCCGGTCCAGCGCCGCGACCCTCAGCCCCAGGCATGACTTCGACGCCGACGGCCCGGCCCGAGACGCCCGAGGAGCTCGTCGCGAACGCCCGCGCCCTCGCGCCGCTGCTGCGCGCCGCCGCCGACGAGATCGACGAAGCCCGCCAGCTGCCGCCGCACATCGTCTCGGCCCTCCGCGACGCCGGCTGCTTTCGCATGTCGATGCCGCGAACCTGGGGCGGCTGCGAAGCCGACCCGCTCACCCAGAACCGCGTGATCGAAGCGATCTCCGCGGCTTCTGGCTCGGCCGGCTGGTGCGTCATGATCGCCGCCGCAAACAGCTACTTCACCGCCTTCCTCGACCAGGAACACGCACGCGAGATGTTTCCAGACGTGAACGCGGTCATCGCCGCCGCGTTCGTCCCACCGGCCCGCGCGGATATCGTCCCCGGCGGCTACCGCGTGACCGGTCGGCTCCCCTTCGCCAGCGGCATCACCCACTCGGCCTGGGTGACCGCCGCTACCCACGTCCACGATGCCAGCGGCGAACTCGTACTCGGACCGAAGGGCCAGCCCCAGCGCTTGCTCGCGATGGCGCCGATCGACGAGGTCGAGGTGCTCGATACCTGGCGTACCGGCGGACTGCGCGGTAGCGGCAGCCACGACTTCGCCTTCAACGACCTCTTCGTACCGCACGAGCACACGTTCAGCCTCGATGGCCCGTCGAAACGACCGGGCGCGCTCTATTCGCTCAGTTCGCTCTTCCTCACGAACCATCCCGGTGTGCCGCTCGGCATCGGCCGAGGCGCCATCGACGATTTCGTCGCGCTGGTCCGCGAAAAGCCGGGCAGGTTCGGCCCTCCGCCGCGCGAGCAGCCCTCGATCCAGGCGGCGCTTTCGAACGCGGTCGTGCTCGTCCAATCGGCCCGCGCCTTCGTCTTCGATGCCCTCGGCTCGCTCTGGGACTCCCTCGCCGCGGGCTGCGAAACCACGACCGAGCAGCGCGTCCACGTCCGCCTCGCGATCGTGCACGCCCACGATGCCTGCGCCCGGGCCGTGCAGCAGCTTTATCACGCCGCAGGCTCCGCCTCGGTCTACACCCCGAACGCGCTGGACCGCCACTTCCGCGACATCCACACCGCCGACCAGCACGTCATCGCCTCCGGCGGCGTCTACGAAATCGGCGGCAAGTCGTTGCTCACCGGCGTCCTGCCCCCGCTCTGGTAGCGCACGTCCATCCTCCCCGGACTGCGGTGGACGACGCAGGACGTGTCAGTACCGCGACTGGGAAGGAGCGGCGGTGAAGGCTCGAATGATGCTGGGCACGCCCCCCACCTCGCGAGGCACCGGGGGATAGCTGTAGATCTGCGACAGGGCTGGGGCGCCGCTCCCTCTCGGTCGCGGTACAGAGGTCCGGTTCGGCGCCGCTCGGGCCGAGCACAGCATCCTTCCCGGGAAGGAAAGGGGCCATGAAGTCCGCGGCTACCCGGTTGACCGGCTCTCCATGGGTATCCATACTTCGAACATCCGTGCCGAACGCCCGTTCTCTCCCTCCGCCTAGTGCCTAACGCCTACCCCCTACCAATGACCAAGCCACCGCCCGCCTACCCCGTCCCGGCCGTGCGGCCCATCCCCCCGGCGATTATCGCCGAGGCGGTTATCGCCGAACTCCAGGCCAAGCCGACCGACACCATCGTCCGGCGTATCCCGGCGCGGCAGGCGCGGCACGCCCACTGGCCCGAGGGGCTCGATCCCAGGCTCATCGCCGCACTCTTGCGCCGTGGCATCCGCGCGCCGTACGTCCACCAGGCCCAGGCTATCGAAGCCGCGATCGCCGGCCGGAACCTGGTTGTGGTCACACCCACGGCCAGCGGCAAAACGCTCTGCTACAACGTCCCCATCCTCGACACGATCCTCAAGGACCCGACCGCCCGCGCCCTCTACCTCTTCCCCACCAAGGCGCTGGCCCAGGACCAGCTCGACGAATTGCATGGGCTGATCACGGACCTGAACGAGGACATCGGCACGTTCACCTACGACGGCGACACCCCGGCCGATGCCCGCCGGGCCGTTCGCCAGGCCGGGCATATCGTCCTCACGAACCCGGACATGCTCCATTCGGCCATCCTTCCCCATCACACCAAATGGGTGAAGCTGTTCGAAAGCCTCGAATACGTCGTCATCGACGAGCTGCACACCTACCGCGGCGTCTTCGGCAGCCACCTCGCGAACGTCCTCCGCCGGCTGCGGCGCATCTGCCGCTTTTACGGCGCCGACCCAACGTTCATCCTCTGCTCGGCGACGATTGCGAACCCTGGCGAACTCGCCTCAGCGCTCGTCGGCGACGAAGTCCAGCTCGTGGATGACAACGGCGCTCCCGCCGGCGAACGCGTCGTCGTCGTCCACAACCCGCCGGTCGTGAACCGCGAACTCGGCATCCGCCAGTCGTCGCTTAACGCCACGCGCGACGTGGCCGCCCGGCTCGTCCGCTCCGGCGTGCAGACGATCGTTTTCGCCCCCAGCCGTGTCCGCGTCGAACTGCTTCTCACCTACCTGCGTGAGGCCCTCCGCAACAAGCCCGGCGATGGCGAACGGGTCGCGGGCTACCGTGGCGGCTACCTCCCCAACGAACGCCGCCGGATCGAACGTGGTCTGCGCGACGGCTCCGTGCGCTGCGTCGTCGCGACGAACGCCCTCGAACTCGGGATCGACATCGGCGGCATGGGCGCGAGCGTCGTCATGGGCTACCCCGGCTCGTTGGCCAGCCTCTGGCAGCAGTTCGGACGCGCCGGGCGCACCGAAGAGACCTCCCTCTCGGTGCTCATCGCCTCCTCCAACCCGCTCGACCAGTACGTCTGCGCAAACCCGGACTTCATCTTCGACCGCCCCTCCGAACGCGGTCTCATCGACCCGGACAACCTCTACGTGCTCGCCAGCCACCTGAAGTGCGCAGCCTTCGAGCTGCCCTTCGCGACGGGCGAGGTCTTCGGTCTCCATACGGATGAACTGCTGGATATTCTCGTCGAAGAGAGCGTCTTGCAGCGCGCCAACGGCCGCTACCACTGGATGAGCGAGGCCTACCCGGCCGAACAGGTCAGCCTGCGCACGGCCAGCACCGACAACTTCGTGATCATCGAACAGGGACCGATTGTGCGCGTCATCGGCGAGTGCGAC
>JANXYE010000333.1 GCA_025350285.1 Chloroflexota bacterium | reverse complement strand
GTGCACCTCGTAGGCGTGGTCGCGCTGCACTTCGAGCAGTTTCGAAAGCGGGTCGGCCGAGCTCTTGTTGTACTCCCCGAGGATGGCCTGCGCCTCGGTGCGGAAGTCTGCCTCCAGGTATTCGAGGTGCATAAACCGGTCCGCTTCGATGTCGAGGATCTGCTCCAGGTCTTCCTTCGCGAAGGTGATGTGGTAGTTCGTGTAATCGTCGGTGGTATAGGCATTCTGGCGGGCCCCCGCGCGCGTCACGATCGATTGGTACCGCTCCGGCCGGAAGCGCTTCGTGCCCCGGAACATCATGTGCTCAAAGAAATGGGCGAAGCCCGACTTCCCCGGTTCCACCTCGTTCCGCGACCCGGTTTGTACCGGAATCTGGAGCGAGATCAGGTTCGGGAACCCGGTGGGAACGATGATGACCCGCAACCCATTGGCGAGGGTCGCCTCTGTCGCGCGGAACGGGAGAATGTCTGAAGGGAGCGGTTCGGTAACGGGCATGCTTCGAGTCTAGCGCGCCGCCCGGTGCGGGTTAGGCGGCGGCGTCTGGCCAATGATCGATCAGTCCGCCGATGAAAATCCCGAGGCCTTGATTCTCAGCCCGGCCTTTATCTTCAGGGCGGATCGATTCACCGGCGACAACGCCGATCGCGTGATAACCGGCCCGCTGAAGAATTCGCGTGCGTGCGTCGGCGCGGTCAATGTCGCGTATTCCAATCGTCTTCGAAGCCTCGACAACGACGATGACATCGGCTCCGGAGCTGCTCACACCACGTAGAAGCACGTCAGCCCTTGCCAGTTCGGCGCTCTCACCACCACCCACGCGCCCGTCGCGAACCGCCGCCTCCAGGCCCTCAAGGTCCGCTACTTCAACTCGTCGCGCCTTTTTGACGACAACATGCAGGAGCGACCGGCCGTTGTTGAGCCACTGGTTCTCGACCCTCCAACCTTCGACGGTACCAAGCCGCGCATCGATTCGGAGCAGCGACGATTCGAGCCGTTCCGCGATAAGCGCGATTTGGCGACCCTGTTCGGCAATCTGCCGGCTCTGTTCAGCGATTTGCCGCCCCTGTTCAGCGATCTGGGCACCGACGCGGTCCAGCGTCGCTTCGATCCGCGTCAGCCGTTCGTTCGCCTCGTCGAGCTGACGCCCGACCAGCAACTCACGCAGCTGCGCGGTCCATTCCGGGTGCTGGCGGAGGACCTCCATCAGATCCTGATAGTCGTCAACGCTGAACGCCATGGGGGAAGTATAGCAGCCCCGAAAGGGCATACACTGCGCCCGGCACACCTGCCACGGAGGCTTCGTATGCGCGTCGGCGTATCGCTCACCAGCGCCCACCAGACCCTCGATGTCCGCGCCGGTGCGCGCTGGATGATTGAGCGGGCCGCCGCCGCTAACGAGGCGGGGCTCGACTCCCTCTTCGTCGGCGACCACCACGGCACACCGTCGCCCTACTACCAGAACACGGTCATCCTCGCCCGCGTCCTCGCCGAATGGGGAGACAAGCCCGCTGGCTGTCTCTTCCTGCTCCCGCTCTGGAACCCGGTGCTGGTTGCCGAGCAGGTAGGCACGCTCGCCTCCATCCACCGGGGACGCTTCATCATGCAGTGCGCTCTTGGCGTCGGGCGAGAGCAATTCCAGGCCATGGGCGCGGACATCGGGACTCGCCCCTCGGCCTTTACGGAAAGCCTCGACATCATCCGCCGCCTCTTGGCCGGGGAGACCGTCGATGGCGGCCGCCGCTTCCCGGCCATAAGGGGCGCCCACATCTCGCCCGTTCCGCCAGAGCCGGTCGAAGTCTGGATCGGCGGGAGCGCGGAAGCGTCCATCGACCGCGCCGCAAGGCTCGGAGAGGCTTGGCTGGGCGGTCCCGAACTGACGCCGGACCTCGCGCGCCACTGGGCCGCCTACTACCGGCGCCAGTGTGAAACGCACGGGCGAACACCGACCGCGGTCGCGCTGCGCCGGGACGTCTTTGTGGGCGAATCCGACGCCCACGCGGCCGAGGTCGCCGGGCCTATCGTCGATGCGGGCTACCGTGGGTTCGAGTCAGACGCCTGCGTCTATGGTAGCCCGGACACCGTCGCGGCCAAGTTCCGTATGTACCGGCGCCTCGGCTACACCGACATCATCATCCGCCACCTGACCGACGACCAGGACCAGGTGCTCGGGAGCATGAAGCGGCTCAAAGAAGTCCGCCAGGCCGTCGCGCACGCCTGACGTTCCCCTAAAATCCGTTTGGACAGTGCGGGGCATACTCCGTCCGGAAGAGCCGGTCAGCGCGGCTGAGCGCCTGCGGGGCGCCTGACAGCCGGCCCACACGCGCCAGGTGCGTCGTCGTCCGGCAGCCCGCGAGCAGCGTCGCCAGCGAGTTCGGCGTCACGGTCAGTTCGGGTGCGCGGTCAACTTTCCGTACCGCCGATGTCGTCCCGTCCGTCTCAAGCAGGTACGTCCCGCTGTTCCACGGGCACGTCGGGTCATCGATCGCAAACGTGAGCTCGCCCCGGTCCCCGTAGGGGCGGGCCACCATCGCCGCTTCCACGTCCACCACACGCATCCAGATCGCGT
>JANXYE010000326.1 GCA_025350285.1 Chloroflexota bacterium | reverse complement strand
CATCGATTGGTTCGTCAATCGTGCCGATCCCGGCCGCGGACGGGTGCTCGACATCGGCTGCGGTACCGGCGACTACAGCTTCGAGTTGGCCTCGCGCGGGTTCAGCGTGGTCGGCTGCGACTTCTCCGGCGGGATGCTCGCGCGGGCGCGCAAGCGACTGGCGAGCGACGCTGGCGCAGCCTGTACCTTTCGGCGCGCCGACTTCAACAACGGGCTTCGGGCAAAGGATGGCTCGTTCGACCACGCGGTCTGTGTTTGGGCCTTGCAGCACGCGCGCGAGCCAGGGGCCATCCTGATGGAGGTCGCCCGCGTGCTCAAGCCCGGCGGACTGCTCCTGCTCGTGACGCCAGCGACGCCCTGGCGGAAGTCCTATGCGGGCCGCCGGCGGCGCGGAGGGTCGCGACGGCTGGTCCGCCGCGCGCTCCGCCAGGTTGGACGCTCAACGTCGGGCCGGCGCTTCACTGCCTCAGAACTCTATACGCTGCTGGGCGAAGCCGGGTTCGAAGTGGTAGATCAGCGGGCCACACGGCGCTACACGGAGGTCATCGCCCGCCGCCATGTCAAGGCCGGATGGTAGGGGGCTGCTCGTCCTCGATGGCACGGCACTGCGCGGCCTTGCGGTTCTTCAGTCGTCCGGGGTAGGCGGACAGCGCGTCGAGCGTCGCGGGACTCGTGCCCGACCATCGTTCCACCCGCTCACCTCCCTGACCCCGCGCCCGATCCTGCCGTTGCGAGATCGGCCTTTTCAAGGGGCGCTCGTTGATTCGACACCCGGAACGAGCCGCCGCGAGGCCCAGAAGGCGGCCGACGCCACGACGATCCCCACCAGCAGGTCCAGGACGTAGTGTTCCCCGAGGTAGACCAGCGCAAAGCCCATGACCGCGCAGTAGGCCAGCAGCGGCCAGGCGGCACGGCGGTAGTGAGCGCGCGCCCAGAGGTACATGGCGAACGTCACGCCCATGTGGATTGATGGCATCGCGGCGACCGAGTTGGGCTCGCCGAGCGAGGCGTGGAAACTGGCGTAGGTGTCCCGGTTCACCGTCCCACCGACGAAATCCATGATCCGGAAGACGCCGGAGAGCTGGTTCGCCTGGGCGGCCAGCCACGGCGGCGTCGTCGGAATGAAAAAGAAGAGCAGAAGTCCCATATACATGGTCCCCACGACGAGCGCCACGTAGCGGGCGAAGAGGTCGCGACGCCAGAAGAAGATTGTGATCGCGGCGACGTGCGGCGCGAGGAAGAAGGACCAGTGCGTGAGCACGGCGCCCACGTCCAGGGCCGTTACCCGGCTCGTGGAAAACAACCGGTCCTGCAGCACCTCGACCGGCTCGCGGCCAAAGAAAACGAGGTGGTCGAAGTCGATGACGTAGGCGCTATGGATCGGGATCGCGGTCTCATCGGCGAGCGCGCGGAGCAACGTATAGAAAAAGATGCCGGCCACGTAGATGAACCACCAGCTCCGGATGCGGACCCGCCACAGTTCCGGGCTCCACAGAACCGCCGAGAGGCCGGCCAGCGCGAAACCAACGCCCAGGTGCTCCTGCCACACCTTCGTGGCGACAATCGCGAGCATCGCCAGCAACACGGCCACCTGCGCCACGAACAGCGCCCGGCTATCGAAGACGGCCGCTACGGCGGGCGACGCTGGCCCGTCGAACAGCCCGGCGCGAATCGCGGGGCGGGGAACCGGCCAGCTGCGCATTGGCGATACCGTATCGCTGTGCGCGGGCTCACGAAAGCGGTAGAGTGTGGGCGGGCTGAACAGTTGTGGCCGCTCGGCCATACTGAGAAGCGAGGGTTAAGATGCGCCGATTCCTGATCGGCATGGTGTTCACGGCGGCCAGCGTTGGCCTGCTCGTCCGGCTGATCGATTGGGAAACCACGATGGCCGTCTTGCGCGATGCCGACCTCACATTCATTGCCCTCGCCGTAACCGCGCTGATCCTCTCGCTCGCCCTCAAGACGGTGCGCTGGCGCTTGCTCCTCCCGGATGACGCCGAAGTCAAGACGACGCGTCTCTACCGGATCCTGCACATCAGTTTCATGTTGAATAACGTCCTTCCGGCCCGCCTCGGCGACGTGGCGCGGGTCGCGATGGCGGCCCAACAGCCCGGCCTCCGCGTGGGCTCGGTGCTTTCGTCCATGCTCACCGAGCGCGTGACCGATTCCGTCACGCTGCTCACCTGCTTCGTACTGGTGAGTCCGTTCCTGCCCATCCCGGGTGAGTACGTTTCGTGGCTGCACACGGCCTGGTACGTGCTCGCTGGCATCGCCGCCCTGCTCCTGCTCACCATCGTGATGCGGAAGCGCGCCGCCCGGCTCGCCGCACGCGTCCACCTGCCGGAAAACGAGCGCCTCCGGAGCGAGGCCCGATCCTTCGGAGATGGCTTCCGCCAGCTCTTCTCGCGGGACCACCTCGTGCAGATCTGGGGCGCCTCGCTGCTCGCCTGGGGCGGAGCGTTCGCCATCAATTACCTGTTGATGAAGGCCCTGAAGATCGAGGCCCCGATGACTGTCGCGGTCCTGCTCACCTGCGTAACGAACCTGGCGATGCTTATTCCGTCGTCTCCGGGCTACATCGGCGTTTTCCACGCGGCGGCGACCTTCGCGCTCGTACCGTTCGACGTGAGCACCGCCCGGGCGTTCTCCTTCGCCGTCGTGGCGCACCTCGTGAACGTCCTGCCGGTGACCATCCTCGGCGCGCTCTTTCTCCTCGCTGGCCGGGAAACGCTGAGCTTCAACCTTAAATCCCTGCGCAAGCACGAACCGGCCCCGAGCGAATAGTTCAGGCAGCAGACAACGCGGCCGGTGTACACTCGCGGGATGGCTCAGGAACGCATCCGCTTTCCCTCAAAGTTCCCCGTGCTCGACGCGGGCGAGTACACGCTCCGTGCTATCGAAGGGCGCGACCTGCCGGCGATGCGCGCCTACCTTGCCGATCCGGCGGTTATCGAGCGGACCAGCTCCGACCTGCCTACGCCGCACGAAGTGGACGGACTCGTGCAGTTCTACTCGGTCGCCTTCGCCCGCCGCTCGGACTTTCGCTGGGCGATTGTGCCGAAGGGCGAAGACGCGATGGTAGGCTCGTGTGGCCTCTCCGCCTTCAGCGAACGCCACCTGCGCGGAGAACTGGGCTACGAACTGGCCCAGGCCGCGTGGGGCAAAGGCGTCGCCACCGTTGTCGCCCGGCACGTGATCGAGTACGGGTTCACGGAACTTGGCCTGCACCGTATCGAAGCCACCGTGATGACCGGCAACGAGCGCTCCGAGCGGGTCCTCGAGAAGCTCGGCTTTTCACGCGAAGGCGTCCTCCGGGAATACAAGTTCGCGCGCGGCCTTTACAAGGATTACACGCTCTTTAGCGTCCTCCAGTCCGATTGGGCCAGCGGGGCAGGCCAGGCGCCGTTATGAGTTCCGCCGGCCTTGGACCGATTGACACGCGCCGAGGAGGCGGATACACAAGGATCGCTCCGGGAGGCCGGGGCGGGCTCACTTTGGCCTGAGAAGGAGGAAACACCGGCGCAAAAGAGCAAGCAGATTGTGTGATATGGTTGGCCCCATCCAGAAAAGGCCCTTTTCCTGGATGCTCCGCTGGTCGGGCGCCGCAAGATTTTTGCACGAACATTCCCCTGTCTCAGTTCGGGGCACGCCCGCGCCGGTCTTATCCGACGATACGGACGGCCCCCTGGTGAGCACCGGAACAACTGCGGCGCGTGAGCGCCGCGAAAGGATTGAACCATGAAAGCCATAAAGCCTTTCCGTCGAGTCGGGTTCACCGTTGTGGGTGCCGCCGTTGCGGCACTGACCCTCGTCGTGGCCGCGATCGCCGCGGCAGGTGCCACCTGGACCTCACTCGCGCCTGTCCCTGCACCAACCGAGGGGATGCAGGCCGGGGGT
>JANXYE010000306.1 GCA_025350285.1 Chloroflexota bacterium | reverse complement strand
CGTTGGTGACGAATACGTCGAGCTCGATGCGGTGGAGGTTCATCGTTTCGAAGCCAAAGCGGCAGAGCGTACGCATCGTGTCGGTGCCGTAGCCGCCATCCCAGTAGCTCTTTTCGCCGATCGTGATGGCGAGGCCGGCTGAACGGTTTTCGGGGCTCGCCCGGCGGAGAGCGGCGGTGCCGATCGGATGGCCGTCCGCCCGGTCCTCGATGGTCAGGCCAAGGTTCTCGTAGCCTGGTGTCGAGTTCGCCCGGAGGTACGCCTCCTCCCCGCCGTGGGAGACCGGATAGCGCACGAGGATGTGGCGCGTGACCTCCGGGTCGTTCAGCCAGCGGTAGATGAACGGCTCGTCGGTGATTTCGCGCGCGCGGAGCCGGATGAGGGCGCCTTCGAAGGGGTGGTCGGTCATGAGGTCATCCTTTGCTGGCTCACGGCAGCGCGAGGGTGACGAAGCCCTCAAGTTCGGCGGCGGCGCGAAGACGCCGGTCGAGGCAGACGAACGGCAGCGAGCCGGGCTCGCCCGCGGCCGCCGCGAGCGCGGCGGCGAGCTGGAGGGCGTCCGCGGCGCGCAGGTCGTAGGCGGCGACGAGGCGGGAGGCCTCGAAGCGAAGCCGGGCAGACGGTGAGACTTCGGTCCAACGGTCGGCCAGGATACGCAATCGCTCCACGGCCGTGTGCGCGGCTTCGTCGGTGAGGTCTCCGGTCCGCCGCCGTCGAGCGATAGCCGAAGCGCATTCCACGGGCGTGCCCCACCACACCGTGATCGCCGAATCCTCAGCGTACAAGGCGGTCAGGTCGAGCGATGTCGCTTCGGTAACGAGCAACGGGACAATGCCCGAGCTGTCCCAAAACCTCATCGCTCACTCTCCCAACGTTCGTCGAGGAGAGCCTGGAGGACACCAGCCGGTCGGAGTCCGGCTGGGAACGGTTGAAGAATCCGTGGGTCCGGCGGACCGAGCGTGCCACGGCGTATAACCCCCTCGCGTTCGAGACGATCGAGGCGCGCCTCCCAGTCGATTGCCTCAGCGGCCGCCGGAGCCACAAGATTCGCGACCGGAACGCCGCCTTCGGTGATGACAATGGTCTCGCCGGCGGTTACCGCATCAATTAGGGCCCCGAGATCATGCGCGGCATCGGTCAACGTGACGGCTTTCATCCAACCAGAATAGCGGGCCGGGCGTTATCCCGACAACGGAGTATCGGCGTCCGTACGACGCTGAAAGCGGACATCCGCGCCGAGGTGCCAGGCCACGAGGCCCGCCGCCGCTCGCTCAGCGCCGTTCCATGGTCAGCCGGGCGGTATTGCCTTCGAAGGTGAGCCGCGTCTCGCGGAACAACGCAAGGAAATCGAGGCCGAGCATGATTTGTGCGCGCGAGCCCCCACGCTCAAGCCGAAACGGGAGTGGAGTTTTCCGCTGTACGAAGGTAAGGGATCCGCACGATTCGCCCTGTGCGGCGATCGGCAGGCGGACCCTTCCGGGCCCCGCGGACTCCACGATCCGCCCAAGGATGCGGAGGTCCGCAACAAGTTCCGCATGAATCCAAGAAGATGGGAAGATCGGCGCGATGACGGCGGCCACATCGGCGCGGGATGTCCGCAGACCGCGGAGGTTCAGAACAACGACCGCCGGCTCCAACCGCCACTGGAACGCCACGACAACAGTCAACGAGTCGACTCCACTATGTGGTCACGAGACTGTGTGGCACGCTCGCCCGGTTAGAGAAGAAGTAGAAGACGCCTAGTCCCCCGGGGGGCAGCTCGTTCACGATGTTCGGCGCGCGGCGAACCACTTGCTTCCTGTCCCGGCCGTGCGAGACCACGAACCCTTCGACTGGTTCGTCCCGCTCGTTGTAGCGGGTGACGGCCATCACGATCCATTGCTCAGGGATAACGCGCAGAACCTCACCGACCGACACTCTCCGCGTCGGATCGAGCTGGAAGTCGTCGGTCTTCTGAGTGGCTTGAGCCGCGACGTCCATCGCGCACCTCCTGAATCACGTCCAGCTTACACAAATCGAGCACCCGCGATTGATCGCGGGTGCTCGATTTCGTCTGCAACGTCTGGACTTAACTGATGAAGAGCGGGGCCAGCACGAGCGTGATCGTGCTCAGCAGCTTCACGAGGACGTGGAGGGCGGGCCCGGCCGTGTCCTTGAATGGGTCACCGACCGTGTCGCCGACGACCGCGGCCTGGTGGATGTCGGAACCCTTGCCGATGACGTTGCCGTTCTCATCCTTCATGTCGCCCGTTTCGATGAACTTCTTGGCGTTATCCCAGGCCCCACCCGCGTTGTTCAGGAAGGTCGCGAGGAGGACGCCGCCGATGGTGCCGACCATGAGCATGCCGGCGACGGAGAGCCAGCCTTCGTTGCCATCGCCACCGAAGGCGTAGCGGAAGGTGACCCCGACGGCAATCGGCAGGCCGATCGCCAGGACACCCGGGACCACCATCTCACGCAGGGCGGCGCGGGTGGTGATATCGACGGCGCGCGTGTAGTCCGGCCGCTCCGTCCCATCCATGATTCCCGGGTGCTCGCGGAACTGGCGGCGCACCTCTTCGATGATGCCGCTCGCCGCCTTGCCCACGGCCCGGATGGCCAGTGAGCTAAAGAGGAAGGCGAGCATTACGCCCAACAATCCCCCGACGAAGACCTCAACCTTGCCGAGGTTTATCGGCATAATACGCGGGAGCGGCAGGGGGCTGCCCTGAATACTGGCCCGCTCGGCCGGGGTGATTGTCCCGTCTTTCTCACGCCGGTCGAGGATGGCCCGCGTGCCCTTCTGGTCCGACACGATCAGCGTCTCACGGTCGAGGGCGCTCAATTTCGTGATGCCCTTGAGCTGGTCACCATAGGCGGCGATAGCTTTGGTGAATGCGTCACGGGTCGGCGTGCCGTTGATGTCGCGCGGCGCGAGGTTGAGTTCGAGCGTGTTCGCGACATAGCGGCCAGGGTTATCGATGCCGATCTTGCCGAATTCGCCGCGCACCTCATCGAGATAGGCGGTGAAGAGCAGGAAGGCGGCGAGCGCGGCGGACCCGACGGCGTAGCCCTTGGTGAGCGCCTTCGTGGTGTTTCCGACCGTGTCGAGCTTGTCCGTGATTTCGCGGGCCTCATCGCCCGCCTCAGCGAACTGGGTGATGCCCCCGGCGTTGTCCGTGATAGGCCCGAAGGTGTCCATGGCGAGGACGTAGGCGGCCGACATGAGCATGCCCATGGTGGCGACCGCTGTCCCGAAGACGCCCGTCGAGAGGGCATCGACGTTCGTCAGGTCGGCGTGAGAGCCGAGGACGAACGACCCGACCAACGCGAGACCAACGGTGATCGCGGTCACGGCCGTGGTTTCGAAGCCGACGGCGGTGCCGATGATGATGTTCGTGGCCGGGCCGGTGCGGCTGGCACGTGCTATCTCTTGGACCGGCCGCCAGGCGCCGGCCGTGTAGTACTGCGTGATGTAGACGAAAGCGATTCCGGTGGCGATGCCAATCAGGCCGCAGCCAAAGAACCAGTACCAGACGTCGCCAAGCATCGCACGGGTGGCTATCCCGAGCCCGATGATGCTCAGCGCCGTAATCACCCAATAGCCGCCGTTGAGGGCGCCCATCGGATCCTTGATTCGCTTCGACCAGAAGGGGACCGTCATCATTCCGATAATCGTGGCGAAGACCCCGAACGAGCGGAGCACGAGCGGGAAGAGGATCCATTCGACCTTGTTGGTGGCCGTGTAGATGGCTACGCCAAGGATCATCGCGCCGATGTTCTCGGCGGACATGGATTCGAAGAGGTCGGCGCCGCGGCCCGCGCAGTCGCCAACGTTGTCGCCGACGAGGTCCGCGATGACGGCCGCGTTGCGCGGGTCGTCTTCGGGGATACCTGCTTCGACCTTGCCCACGAGGTCGGCGCCAACATCGGCGGCCTTGGTATAGATACCACCGCCGAGCTGGGCGAAGAGGGCAACGAAGCTGGCGCCAAAGCCGAAGCCGACGATGAGGAACGGCGTTTCGTCGATGGAGTGCCCGAGGATACGGCTGTAGATGGCGAAGATGCTCGCTACGCCGATGAGGCTGAGGGCGACAACGAGGAAGCCGGAGACGGCGCCGCCGCGAAGCGCGGTGTTGATCGCGTCGCTCAAGCTCTTTTGCGCCGCCGCCGCCGTCCGGCCGTTCGCGCGCACCGCGATAGACATGCCGATGTAGCCGGAAACGCCAGACGCGAAAGCGCCGACGATGAAGGCGACGGAGGTGAGGACGCCGGTCTCGCCGGATTCCTTGAACACTCCGACGATGACTCCGACCACAACCGAAGTCACGATGGCCAACAAACTGATGGTTTTGTACTGGCGGCTCAGGAAGGCGTTCGCCCCTTCGAGAATCGTGCCGGCCACTTCCTGCATAGCGGGCGTGCCCTTGTCACGCCGCAGGACATCGATTGCCAGCCAGATTGCGAACAGGACGGCGGCCGCCGAGGCCAATGGAATCATGATCTGGGCGAGGAGCATGGGCATCCCTCTCTCAAAAAAATTGGCGCGTTGCTAACGGCCGGTTGCGGGCACACGTACCCGCCGGCCGCCCCCAAGACGCGCCGAAGCAGAGCGGATGCTACACAGGCCCCCCTTTACGGGCTATTGACCTTTCTCGAACGGGAGCAGGTATCGGCCCTGTCGATGCGGTCGCAGCGGTCGAACTATGTAGGACGGCGAAGTGGACCGTCTGCCTGAGGCGGACGGACTCGCGGGCGGCGATGAAGTACCCCACGGTTACGAAAAGCGTCAGCCCCAACCAGGTGCTACGCGACCGCCTCGGGCTGGCCGTTATCCACCGTCCCTGCCGCACCTATCCGGGCGTGAGCAAGAACTGCAGCGGCGCAATCGACCTCCATGTCGTGCGGGTCGTCCCGCGTCCGATGCCTTCGGAGCCCGCTGAGGCGGCCCGTCGGAGCGACGCGTAATCCGCCCCGATGGGCACGAGCAGGAGACCGGTGTGGATGGCGGCAAGTGTACTCGGCGCTTTGAGGGATGGACTTTGCTTCATTCGCGGGCTACGTTTCGGCCAGAGGCGGC
>JANXYE010000224.1 GCA_025350285.1 Chloroflexota bacterium | reverse complement strand
TCGCGATGCGCGTGAAGGACGCCATCCGCGGGCGCGTCCCGCCGGACCTGCGCGTTTCCACGCTGGTCGGTATCAACGACCGGCTGCGCGGGCTGTTAATCGATGTCCACGCGGTGGTCGAGCGGTTCACATCGCCCGAGGCGGCGATCATCGACGCGCGTATTTGGGCCGAATTGCTGGAATCAACCCGCCGCAGGCACGTTGAGGTCCCGCGTTGAAAGAGCGGCTGCGGCGTGCGCTCGCGGCCTACCAGCCGGGCCTGGTCGAGGATGAGCCGGGTGCCTGGCCGGCCGCCGTCCTCTTCGTCTTGTATGAACACGAAGGCCGTGTCCACACGCTCTTTCAGAAGCGCACGGACAAGGTGGACACGCACAAGGGCCAGATCAGCCTCCCCGGCGGTGGCCGTGATCCGGAGGACGCCGACCTTGTGGCGACCGCCCTGCGCGAGACACATGAGGAGATCGGGGTCGATCCTACGCACATCGAGATCCTCGGCGCGATCGACCAGATCAAGACAATCAGCAATTTCGTTGTGACGCCCTACATCGGCTGGCTCTCGCACTATCCGTACACATGGACGTTCAGCGACGACGAAGTCGCCTACCTGCTGGAAGTGCCGCTGGACCACCTGCGCGACCCGGCGAACTTCGTCCCGGACCGGCGGCAGGTCAATGGCCGCGAGATCATCGTCCCGAGCTACCAGTGGAGAGACGACCTCATCTGGGGTGCAACCGGCCGCATGGTCTCGAACTTCCTGGACATTTGGACCGCGGCGGGGCTGTAGTCCCGGCTTGTAGTTATGGGCGGAGCGGCCTCCGCTACGCTCAGGGCGGTCACGGCCGCCCGGCTCCGCGGCCGGGGTCGCCGTCAGCCGTCCCGCGGATCGCCTCAAAGCGGTACGATGCTCCCGTGACCAATGCCCACACCGTCGCCTCGCTCGTCGCCGAACTCGATGGCGCCCGCCTCGTCCGTGGGGATGGCGCGACCGCCATCGACGCCGTCGAGCACGACTCGCGGCGGCTCTCGCCAGGCGGGCTCTTCGTGGCCGTGCCCGGCTTCAAGGTCGATGGCCACGAGTTCCTCTCCGTGGCCGCTCGCAAGGGTTCGTCGGCTGTGCTCGTGCAGGCCGACCGTCGCGAGCTGTGGGAACGCATCCCCGAAGGCCCCGCGGTCATCGCCGTGCCAGACACGCGAAGGGCCTTGTCGCGCGCGGCCGCCTGGTCGTACGGCTTCCCGTCGCGGGAGCTCGTCGTCATCGGCGTGACGGGGACCGATGGCAAGACGACGACTTCGCACCTCCTTACGAGCGTCCTCGAAGCGGCCGGCGCGAAGGTTGGACGGCTTGGCACGGTCGATGTGTACCTGCCCGGCGAGCACGGCGAAGTCGAGAACCGGATGAGCACGCCCGAGGCGCCGGAAGTCCATCGCCTGCTGCGGCGCTTCGTGGCGGCGGGTTGCGACTTCGCGATCGTCGAGTCCACCAGCCACGGGCTCGCCCTCCAGCGGCTGGCCGACGTCGAGTACGACATCGCGGTGTTAACGAACGTGACTGGCGACCACATCGACTTCCACAAGACGTTCGAGGCCTACCGGGAGGCGAAAGCACTGCTCTTCGAGGCGCTTGACCACTCCACGGAGAAGGGAGCGCCGAAGGTCGCCGTCGTGAACGCGGACGACCCGTCCGCGCACTACATGCTGAGCAAAACGCGCGCGCTGCCCCTCCGCTACGGCTTCGAGGCGAGGGACGCCGACGTGCGAGCGCAGAATGTGCACCTCCGGGCCGACGGCAGCGGATTCCGCTTGCTCACGCCGCAGGGCACTATCGACGCGGAGATCCACATCCCTGCCCTGTTCAACGTCGCGAACGCGATGGCCGCGGCCACGGCTGGGCTCGCCGCGGGAGTATCCCTGCCGAACATCGCGCGCGGGCTAGCCGAAGCGGAAGGCGTGCCCGGGCGGATGGAGCGGATCATCGCGGGCCAGCCCTTCGAAGTGCTCGTGGACTACGCCCACACTGGCGACGCGGTACGCAAGGTCCTGGAAGTGATGCGCGCGGTCTGCCGGGGAAAGCTCATGATCGTCGTTGGGGCCGCTGGCGAACGCGACCCTGGGCGCCGTTTCGGGGTCGGCCGGGCGGCGGCCGAAAACGCCGACTTCGCCGTCTTCACGAGCGAGGATCCGCGCTCGGAGGACCCGGCGGAGATCGTTTCCGAAATCGCCCGGCACGCGACCGCCGTCGGCCGGGTCGCCGGGCAGGACTTCATCGAAGTGGTGGATCGTCGTGAAGCGATCCGGTCCGCGCTCGGGCGGGCAAACGAAGGCGACGTTGTGATCATCGCCGGCAAGGGTCACGAGCAGTCGATCATGAGCGGACGCGAATCGATCCCCTGGGATGATCGCGACGTCACCCGGGAAGAGCTCGCGCGGCTCGGGTACAGCCAGCCGTGACCCCGGCGGCTGTCCGTTAACGTCAGTTCACCCTGGGCGTACTGAGATGCCGGGCACCGTTTTCCCCTTGGATCGGCCGTTCCTATACTCGGGAAACATCCACGTACATTCGCCATTGCCGAGCGAGGAAGAGGTCCGCCGTGCCCACACGCAAACGCAAGGAGAAGACCCACATCGGGCAGACAACTCAGAAGAAGAAGTCCTACCAGATTGGGAGTACCGCTCCGCGTGAGGTGTTCAAGCCGGGGTTCCCGATGAACCTGTTCGGCAACCTCAAGCTCTTCTCGATCATCGGCGCGGGTGTCGCCGTGATCCTCGTCCTGGGCGCTGTGTTTGCCGCGAACCGGGGGAATACGAACAACCCCTCGCCCATACCCACGAAGTCCCCGACCGCCACGGTGGACCCGAACGCTACTCCGAGCCCCACGGCCGTCCCGACGGCGGCCAAAACGTTCTCCCAGGCCGACCAGGTCATTGATGCGACGACGAAGGACTACCGCGCGACGATCAAGACCAACAAAGGGGACATCGTCATCCGGCTGAACGCCGACGTCGCCCCGAAGGCCGTCAATAGCTTCGTCTTCCTTGCCCAGAAGGGGTTCTTTAACGGGATCACGTTCCATCGCGTGGTCAAGGACTTCGTCATCCAGTCTGGCGACCCAAGTGGGAACGGCTCGGGCGGGCCCGGATATAAGACCGCCGATGAGCCGAACACGGTCGCGAACAAACGGGGCACCATCTCGATGGCGAAGACATCTGGCGCCGCGGACTTCGGGAGCCAGTTCTTCATCAACATCAAGGACAACACGTCGCTCGACTTCAACAACCAGCGGGGTGACAAGTTCTATCCATTCGCGACGGTCGAGAAGGGCATGGACGTGGTCGATGCGATCGGCGCCGTAGCCACGAACGCCGCCGGTAAGCCGTCGGAGCCGGTCACGATCCAGAGCGTGACGATCGAGGACTCGAAAAAGTAGGCCCGGCGGCAGGCTAGCCCGCCGCTCGCGTGGAAAGCGTGCGCGCGCCCTGCGGTGCGAAGGCCAGGCTGCCTGCGCCAACGAGGCCGTTCAGCCAGCGGAGCCCCTCGGCTTGGGCCACGAAGGACACGGTCATTACGCCGAATCCGTCCGGTCTGCTTAATCCGTGGGCGTGCACGGAGACGAATGCCCCCAGCGACGTGGTGATGAGCCCATCAAGGCGCACTCGCGCTTCGCCCTCGGCGTCTGTGCGTGCGCAGAGGGAGTACTTGAGCCGTCCCGCCAGTCGTGCACCATCGACGCTTCCGCTCCCACGCTCGTAGCTCGATCCCTCGAGGCCGGTGTAGGGCCGGACGGTCGCCGCGGGTTCCGCCGGGACGAGATGGATTTCGCAGATCATTTCTGGTTCGATGGTCCACCTCCCGCGATGCAGCTTACCGAAAGACGGCCCTACCAGCTTCAGGCGGGGTGCGATGGGTGGGCGTCGGATTTTTTGCAGAGGCTCAAGCATGGCGCGGAGGCAACGAACCGCTCGTTGTCACGCGCGGCTAGGATTGCCGCGTGCATGTTTCTTGATTCGCGATGCTAATCCTAGCCGCGACGGATACGGAGCGGTCCGTCTCCAGTGAGCCCGCGGCCGGGCGGCCGAGATGCGGTCGAACGAGGTTCCCTTCCCTTGTGCAACAATCTGACGCCCATCCGGTGCGATCCGGCGTTTTGCATCAGAGGCGGCGAGGGACTGGCCATTTCCTTCGACGTCGGGTCAGGGGTGGCCGGTCTTCGCGGCCCCGACGGCGGGGGGCGTGATCGTGACCGCTCCCATGAGGTTTTTCGGGATCCTAACCCCGCTCTCACCCTTCGCCGCGCAAAACCGTGAATCGCACCCCTTCAGGTAAGGAGCCGGACAAGCGCCGTGACGAATGCGGCGCTCGTCACAACGAGGACCACTGGCGCCTTGAGATAGACGGCGATCAGCCCGGCCGCCAGGCCCAGCGCGCGTTCGTCCAGGTGCAGTTCGCGGTTGCCGCCGAAGACCTGGGTGACGATGAGGGCGGCGAAGAGCGCGGGCGCCAGGCACTCTACGAGCGAAACCAGGCGGGGTGGGAGCGCTCGTCCACCGACAAGCACCGGCCCGGCGGCTTTGAGGAGCATGCTCGTCGCGCCCGCGATCAGAACGACCCACCATGCATCGCTCATCTTCGCCTCCAGCCCACGAGGCACCCCATGCTGGCGGCGAGGATGGGGATACCTGGCCGGGCCAGCGGTACGAGCAGCAGCGCGACGGCCCCACCGATCAACGCGGCATGAACCGCCTCACGGCGTCGCAGCTGGGGTGCGATGAGTGCCACGAAGAGCGCCGGGAACGCCGCATCGAGGCCGAACGCGTTCGGGTCGCCGATGAAGTTACCGCCGATTGAGCCGACCACCGTGCCCACGAACCAGCAGACGTAAACGGCGAGACCCGCCCCGATGAGTAGTTCGCGGTTGACGCGGCCGCCAACGTTCGCCACGCCCCAGGACTCATCGACGACGAGGTTGGCGTGGACGAACCGTTGGAGTACGCCGCCACGGAGCGCAGGAGAAACGGACAGTCCGATAGGGGCGTAGCGAGCGTTCAGGAGCACCGCCGCTATAGCCGCCGCCGCGACTCCGCCCCCGTCTCCGAGGACGGATGCGGCGGCGAACTGGGCGGAGGCTCCGAAGGTGGTGAGCGACATAATCATGGGGGCGAGCAGCGGGAAGCCGGAGGCTCGCGCGAGAACGCCGAAGGAAACGCCGAA
>JANXYE010000171.1 GCA_025350285.1 Chloroflexota bacterium | reverse complement strand
AACGTGAACGCGGCAGGGGACGACGCCCGAGAACAGTCCACCTTCGCCGCTTCATCGGCTGCGGCGCCCAGCCGGGACGGCGCGAGCCTTGGCTCGCCTGGCAACCCGGCCACCCTGCGGGAGCCCCTCGCGCCCGTATCGGCAAGATTCCTTGATGGGGCGCCACATATGGTCGCGTTCGGCGCGTTCGATCCCGGCGACCAGCTGCGGCGAGCAGGCAAGATTTCTGAAGTATTCATAGACTTCCGAGGAGACCGGAGCCCCGAAGTCGAAATCGCCATCGACGTGGCAGCCGCACATGGCCAGATCACACTGCTGACGCTCGAACCTCGTCGCACGGACGATCTCACGAAGGCTCCCACCCCCGAAGAGGCAAACCTGCTGGCGGCGGTGGCCGCGGGCGAGGAAGACGCGACGCTCCTCCGGTTCGCCCGCGTGATCGCGAAGTCGGGCCAGCCGGTCATCCTTCGTTTTGCCCCGGAGATGGACCACGGGAGCGATGGTCTCCATCCGTGGTCGAACAGTTCTCCTTCCACCTACATCGCGGCCTGGAATCGCGTCCGCTCAGTCTTCACCAGCGCTGGGGCTACCAACGTCCGCTATCTCTGGTCGCCGGGTGGGTATTTCGATGCGAATGGCGGATTCGCGGCGGACGCTTGGTATCCCGGCGATGACGTGGTCGATCTCGTCGGCTTTTCTGCCTACATGGGCCTCGTCTGGGAGCAAAACGGTGCGAACGGGGTGTACCGGACGCCCGAACAGCTCGTCCTGCCCCGCTATGATGCGATTAGCAAGCACGGGAAGCCCGTGATCCTTCCCGAAGTCGGAATCGATCTGGGAAACGCCCTCCGGGAAGCACAGGCGCCTTGGCTGAAATCTCTGCTCGCGCTGGCCGCTTCCGATCGGATGCCGCTGCTCGTAGGGCTCGTCTATTTCAACGCTCCGCACAACCTGCCCGACTACAAGCTTGACTGGCGGCTCAGTCGGCCAGACGCCGCCGCCACCCTCAGCGAAGTGCTTGGCATCGCCACCTTCGAAATGGCGCCGGGCGGCGATCCTCTCGCGAGGACATTTGGCAATCAAGCCAGCGGTGCACTCTTGATGCCATAAGCCGTGTTCGTGAGCGCTGCCCGGAAGACGGCCAGCGAAGCGGCCGAGGACTCGATCCGCCAATCTGCTTCCCGCGCTTCGTTAAACCAGCTGATCCCGCCCACCCGTGGGAAACGCCTCTCACGACCGGCGAACATGTCGTTGACCCAGACGCTTTTGTCTCCGCCAGCCTCCGAGCAGCCCGTCTCCCCGATGATGAAAGGCCGCGTACTCATCGCCGCAATGGCGTCATACGTGGCTCCGAACAAATCCTCGAAGCTCCGCCAGCCGCCCCAGTTAACTGATGTCCCCGCGTTATAGCCGTCGATGCCGACCACATCGACATAGCTATCGCCGGGGAAGCACGACGCAAGGGGCGCCGACCAGTCGCCCAAAGCATTCGGGCACCATACAAACGCTACATTGTCGGCGCGGGCTCTACGAAAAATGGTGACAACCCGGCGCCAGGCTCCAACGAAGTCCGCCGCCGTGTTTCCGTTCGCTTTGACGGACCATGGATACCAGTCGCCGTTCATCTCATGTGCGAAACGCAGGAGCACCGGTCGCCCGTAAGTCCGCAAGCCGATCGCCCAGGATTTGATATATGCGTCGAACGCACCTTGCCGGATGCGTTTGAGGCTGAACTCCGGCTGATCGATGCCTTTCGTGTAGTCCCATGGCTCCCAGGTGATCATCGGCAACGCGCCGCGCCCCACGGCTGCGTCCAGCAGGCTCAGGTCGAGGCTCTTGTTGCCCGCTCCCCAGCCTTGATACCAATGGACGATCCCCGGCCGCTGGCCCAGCGTCGCTTCAAAAGCGTCCAAGGCCCAGGCCGCTCCAGGAGATCCCGGCTGCCAGCCGCCAAAGAGCACACCGCCACTCGAGAGCAGCGCCGCGGGCCCGATGACCGAAGTGGCCGCCAGCGGAGAGCCGAGCGCGGACGCGTACCGAACCGGAGCTCCGCTGGCCAGCGTGACCGCACCCAGCGCAAGCGACGCCCGGAGTATGTCTCGACGTGAGTAACGCGAACGCGATTCATTCATTGATCTCCCCGTTTCGACATTTCGGTGTCTCTCTTAAGAAGCTACGGCATGGGCACAGGCGTTCCGGGTAGTCGAGGTGCCGGTCCGGGAGAGAGCGCGTGAACAAACCGTGATGCCCCGCCAGGCGGCATTTCGAAAACGTTGCGGTTTGTCGCGCCGCCATGGACGACAGACTGGTGGCATCGTGAGCTGCGTTCGTAACCCGCCGATAACCGAACAGCCCGCATCTTGTAAAAGTCCGGTCACCCTTGGCGATTCCGCGCTGGCACCCTAACCGTCGCCGCACAGCGGCCGCCAGCGGCTGTTCTCTTGCGCCGCGCGTCCGGTTCCGCCGGGGTCGCAGCTGCCGGTAGTGCCGTAGATTACAAGCGATCACCGCGGCGGCCCAGCGTCAGAACGTAACGTTCTGCGCTGCTCGTTGTCACTCGCGGCCAAGATTGGCATCGCGAATCAAGAGCCACGCATGCGGCATTCCTGGCCGCGACGGATACGGAGCGGTCTCTCCAGTGAGCCCGCAGCCGGGCGGTCGAGATGCGGTCGAACGGGGTTCCCTGCCCTTGTGCAAAATCTGACGCCCACCCTGCGGGGCGTGGCCCAAACTAAACCTCATTGTGATTCACTACATTAGAACTTAATAGACAGGGTTCGCGATAAACGTTCACCACTGAAAAATGTTCCTCCCCCTCGGGGTGAGGGCGGCGCACCGAACCCTGACTTTCGGCGGTGAGTACTGGCCGCTGCCCGTCTCGCGGCGCCGACGTACACTCCGGGCATGGGCGCCATTCATGTCCTGCCACCGGAAGTCGCCGCGCGGATCGCCGCGGGTGAGGTTATCGAGCGGCCGGTTTCGGTCGTCCGCGAGCTGCTGGATAACGCCATAGACGCCGGGGCGAGCCGCGTCTCGGTGGAGATAGAAGATGGCGGCGTGGGCCTGATCCGGGTGACCGATGATGGCCGGGGCATCACCCCGGAGCAGGTCGAACTCGCCTTCGAACGGCACGCGACCTCAAAGATCGCCGCCATGTCGGACCTCGCTCACGTGCACACGCTGGGCTTCCGGGGCGAGGCCCTGCCTTCGATTGCGGCGGCCGCCGACGTCGAGATCACCACGCGCGCGATCACCGAACCCGTCGGTGTGCACGCCGTCTTTGTCGATGCGCGAGTCGTACGGCGGAGCGCCAGGGCCGCGCCGGCCGGGACATCGTTCGCCGTGAAGGACCTCTTCGCGCGGCTGCCAGCACGGCGCAAGTTCTTGGCCAGCGTTGGCGCCGAATCACGCCAGATCACGGTGCTCGTTTCGCACTACGCCCTTGCCTACCCGGGGATTGCGTTTTCGCTGAGCCACGGCGGCCGGAGCACGTTGCGGACGAGCGGCGACGGCGATTTGCGCCACGCGTTCGCGGCCATCTACGGCCCCGATATGGCCGCCGCGATGCTCACCGTGGAGGCGAGCGAAGAGGGGGTGCGCGTCTCAGGGCTGGCCAGCCCGCCATCCATCAACCGTGGCAACCGCGCCGCGATCTCCATCTTCGTGAACGGACGCTGGGTGCAGAGCCGGCCATTGACGTTCGCCATCGTCGATGCCTACCAGTCACAGCTCCCGGTGGGGCGCCATCCGATCGCCGCCATCGACCTCCGCCTCGACGACGAAGAGGTGGATGTGAACGTACACCCGGCCAAGGCCGAGGTCCGCTTTCGCGAAGAGCGGGCCGTGGCCCGCGCGATGCGGCACGCGGTGGCCGGTGCTCTGGAGGCGTCGGCCGTTGTCTCGTGGCTGCCCCGGCCCGCGCCTTTCGCGCCCGATGTCTCACTCGGCGCGTCGCTGCTGGACACCGCCCCGGGGCCAACCCTGCGCCAGCGCCTCGATCCCGGCTACAGCCCATCGGCCGCACTGCGGCCGCCGCAAGCGACTCAGCCGCGGCTCGATCTGAACGCATCCGGCCGCCAGCCAACAGCGCTCCCCCATCGCGAACTCCTGCCGATGCTGCGCGTCGTTGGCCAGATGGGTTCGACCTACATCGTGGCGGAAGGGCCGGACGGGATGTACCTGGTGGATCAGCACGCCGCCCACGAACGCGTCGTCTACGACCGTTTGCTTGCTCGCCCGAAGACGGACCCGGTGCGCCAGCCGCTGCTGGAGCCCGTGCTTCTCGAGTTGGACACGCTGTCCGCCGCTACGGTGGACGAGCAGCGGGACCACCTCGCCGCGCTCGGCCTGGACCTCGAACCGTTCGGCGACGGGGCGGTGCTCGTGCGCGCAATCCCGCCCGGGCTGGCCGGGACGGACATCCCCGCCCGGCTGC
>JANXYE010000164.1 GCA_025350285.1 Chloroflexota bacterium | reverse complement strand
CCGCGATGGCGACGATTGCCACCCCACCGAGAAACGCCGCCAGCCGCCAGGTGGCCTGCGGCCGGTGCTGCGCTCGCCGACGGGAGCGCCGGAAGGCAACCGCATAGCCCACCGCCATCGCCATGAGCACGATCAGCCAGGGCACATCGAACGAAAAGTGCCGCAGCATTTCGGCGAGGGACGGCGCCTGGTCGGTCACGGGCCTGCCTCGCCGGGAGCATAGCACGCTCGCGGCCGCCGGTTGTGGGCCAAACGACACCGCCGCGTTCCTGATTCGCGTTGATGATTGTTGACACATCTCGTCCAGGCCGGTGCCCTGGCGATGAGCGGCAGCGTCTACCTCACGCCCCGCCTTCGCCAATCGGCCCACGCGCCTGCTCGAACTCCATCGAGTTGCGCTAGCGCCCGTGCTATCCACGCTCGCAGGAGCCCGGCCCCCTCAGTGGGGCCTGAGCGTAGCCCCGTGACGCCCGGCGGCCGCCGTCGGCCGTCACGGTGTCCTGGCCGCGACGGATACGGAGCGGTCTTTGGGAGCCCCGCGGCCGGGCGGCCGGCACCAGGTCGGTGCCCACTCTTCGTGCAAGAATCTGACGCACACCCAAACGACACCGCCGCGTTCCTGATTCGCGTTGATGATTGTTGACAGATCTGGTCCAGGGCGTAGGATCGAGGTGCCGCCTATCCGAACGGAAGGCGAGCCCAGTTCGGTGTCCTTTCGCAGCAAATTATCCGCCTGGACCCCGCGTGGCCGGTACGGAAGAGCAAAGACCACGGATCGTGGTCCCTCGTTTCTGACCGTTTCGGCCCCGCCAAACCCGGTGGGGCCGTTTTGTTTGGGGAAGGCGAGGAGACCCCCTTTGCGGACCATGATGTCCGGCAAAATCCACCGCGCGACGGTGACCGAAGCGAACCTCGACTACGAGGGCTCCATCACCCTGGACCCGGACCTCATGGATGCGGCCGGGATCCTCCCCTACGAACAGGTCCACGTCCTCGACGTGTCCAACGGCGCCCGGCTCGAGACCTACGCCATCAAGGGGCTGCGCGGGTCTGGCGAGGTCTGCATCAACGGCGCCGCCGCCCACCTCGTCCATCAGGGCGACCTCGTCATCATCGCCACCTACCAGCAACTCTCCGAGGAGGACGCCCGGCGCATCGAGCCCCGCGTCTGCTGGGTCGATAGCCAGAACAGGGTCCTGCGGACTTCGTCCGGTGATGGTTTTTCCCACAACCCCCGGCGCGAAGCCGCGGCTGTGGCGTAGGGGGTACAAGATGTCGAGACTTTCGATCCACAAACTGAAGGAATACAAGTGCCGGGGCGAGCGCTTCGCGATGCTCACGGCCTACGACTTCGGGATGGCCCGGCTGGCCGAGCAGGCCGGCATCCCAATCATCCTCGTTGGCGATTCGCTCGGCAGCGTCGTCCTCGGGTACGACTCCACCGTGCCGGTCACAATGGAGGACATGATCCACCACACCCGAGCGGTCGTTCGCGGCACGCAGAAGGCAATTGTGGTGGCGGACATGCCGTTCATGAGCTACCAGGCGAACCCGGATGACGCCATGCGCAACGCCGGACGCCTGCTCCAGGAGGGCGGAGCGACCGCCGTCAAGCTCGAAGGCGGGAGCCACGTCGCGCCTCTTGTCCAACGAATGGTCGAGTGCGGCATCCCCGTGATGGGACACCTCGGCCTCACCCCGCAATCCGTGAATCAGTTCGGCGGCCACCGCGTCCAGGGCAAGACCCCCGCCGCCGCCGCGAAGCTCCTCGCGGACGCGCGAGCGCTCGAAGAGGCCGGGGCGTTCGCTGTCGTCCTCGAAACCATCCCGGCAGTGCTGGCGAAGATGGTCACCGAACGCCTCGCCATCCCAACGATCGGCATCGGCGCCGGGCCAGATTGCGACGGCCAGGTACAGGTTCTGCACGACATGCTCGGCATCTACGACGACTGCCGCCAGATGAAGCACGCGAAACGTTACGCGAACCTCGGCGAGACCATTCGCGACGCCATCCGCGAGTACCGCATGGAGGTCGAGGGCCGCTCCTTCCCGACGGAGGAGCACTCGTTCGTGGCGGAGGCCCCGCTCCCGGACTCCACCCGCGCGCGGGAAGCTGTGGCGGTCGCCTAGTGGACATCCTTGCGACCCCCGGCGAGATGCGAGCGTGGCGGCGCGCCCGCGGAGGCACGGCCGGGTTCGTGCCGACGATGGGCTACCTCCACGA
>JANXYE010000163.1 GCA_025350285.1 Chloroflexota bacterium | reverse complement strand
GGTCCGCTAACGTTTCTCCCCCTCTCCCGCGAGGTACGAAGTCGGGAGAGGGGGCCCGGGGGGTGAGGGCGGCGGCTCGAACGGCTGACTTTCTCTCTTGAGTGCCAATGGCTAACGGCCCGCCCCCACCGCATCCCGCAGCACCCGCAATGCCAGCGTCGCGAACTCGCTCATGTTCGCCCCCCGGTCACCGTGGCCGGTTTCGAACACCTCCGTGTGGCGCGTCGGCCCGACGACCGCCACCGTCGTCCGCCCGGAGAGCGCGCCGAAGCGGCCCCCGGTTGGCCCGGCGAGCCCGGACTCGGCGACGCACCAGGTCGCGCCCAGGCGGGTGCGCATCGACTCAGCCAGCGATTCGAGCATCTCGGCCGTGGTTCCCTTGTAGTTCGCGTACTGCTCGGCCGGCACCCCCGCCAACTCGGTCCGCGACTTCAGCGTGTAGACGACGCCTCCCCCGGCGTAGTAGCGAGAGGCCCCCGCGACCCACAGCAGCGCCGCCGAAACGAGCCCGCCGCTGGTCGATTCGGCCACCGCCACCGTCTCGCCACGCTCGATGAGCAGCCCGGCGATCTCCTCCGCCAGCCCTTCCTGTTCCGAAGTTAAGAACGTCGACATGGGTGAGCCCTCCAGTGCGGCGAGTCTACGTTACGCGGCGCCAATCGCGGTCCCGTCGCGGATAGTCGGCCTTGCTTTCGCCTCGTCCGCTCCCTTATTTTCATCCCACTGTGGCGCGTGGCGCGCCATGGTTGTCTTGATGGGCAGAACCCTGGGAGTACGCGGGATGGCGGCACGGGCTTTTTTCGGGGCGCCGCGCGAGGGGCTGGCGCGGGGCGGGATGCACGTCACCGTCCACCTCGTCCCGCTCTTCGAAGGACGGCTCGTCGTGTTCGATGTGTCGGCGAAGGCGGCTCATGGGCGGTGGCTGCCCTGGGCCGTGCTCGAATTCGGGCGGAACCCCTACGAGGCCGCCTCGCTCCTCGCCGACGACTGGTGCGACGTCCCGCTCGCAGACCTCAGCCTCGCCGATGTGATGTCGTTCGAGGTCGATGGCGGAGGCTGGGAGCTGGCGATCGTCTTCCGCGCCGTGCTGGCGGCGCGGCCGGCCGGGGACGGCGAACGGCGCCCGGTGCTCTTCGAGACCGGCCATTTCGACGCCATCGGACCATTCGACCCGGTGGACCTGCAACGCTGGATGGAGACGGAGCGAGGAGTGCCGGTGCAAACCACGGCTCCGCCGAGCGTCGGGGCCGCCGGGCTCGTTTTCTAGTCCCGCCAGTTGATTACGGTTTCGCCGAACCAGATTTCGTCGCCAACGGCAATTCCAGCCCGGCGCAGAGCCTTGGCCACGCCCCAGCGCTCGAGGCGGCGAATGATCTCATCGACCGCGCCTTCCATGCCCGTGTCCATCATCTCGACGAACGTGACCGTGCGTTCGCCTTCGACGCGGAAGCGGCCCGGCGCCTCTTTCGCGACGGCGAAGCGTTCGCGCGATTCGGGCCGGAGCACGGGTATCTCGGCCGGGGGACGCTGCGCCGCGATGGCCCGCTCCCGCAGGACGAGATCCAGCAGTTCCTTCACCAGCGGGCGAATCCCAATCTCCGTAACCGCCGAGATGACATGCACCGGGCGCCCGGTGTGGGCGCTGAGCGCCGCCGCAGACACCTTCGCCGCCTCTTCGTCGAGGTCCGCCTTGGTGACCGCGATCACCCGGACGATGTCGTCGAGGGTCGCGTCGTAGGCATGGACCTCACCTTCGATGAGCTCATAGTCCGTGACCGGATCGGGCGAGGCGCTATCGACAACGTGCAGGAGTACGCGGCAGCGGCGGACGTGCTTCAGGAATTCGAAGCCGAGCCCGTAGCCCTCGCTCGCGCCCTCCACGAGCCCGGGCAGGTCGGCCAGGGTGAAGCGGTCGTAGGCCTCATCCACGACCCCCAGCATTGGTTCCAGCGTGGTGAACGGGTAGTTCGCGATCTTCGGTTTGGCGTTCGAAACGGCCGCGAGGAAGGTCGATTTACCAGCGTTCGGCAAGCCCAACAGGCCAACATCGGCGAGCAGTCGCAGCTCAAGTCCGACATCCATTCCTTCGCCGCTGTGCCCCTTCTGGGAGAACGAGGGCGTCTGGTTGGTACTCGTGGCGAAGCGCTTGTTGCCCCACCCGCCCTTGCCGCCGTGCACGACCAGCGCCTGGTCTCCGGGCTGGGAAAGGTCAGCGATGAGGTCACCGGTCTCAACTTCGGTAATCACCGTCCCGGCCGGCACGAGGAGGACAAGGTCCTCGCCGTGAGCGCCCGTCTTGAGCTTCACACTGCCGTTGCCGCCGTCGCCCGCTTTGAAGCGCTTCTTCGAGCGATACTGCTCCAGGGTGTACACGTCATCGACGGCCTTAAGGAAGATGCGGCCACCGCGGCCACCATCCCCACCGTCTGGCCCACCCTGGGGCACGAACTTCTCGCGGTGGTAACTGACCACGCCGTGGCCACCGTCTCCCCCGGAGAGGTGGATCCCTATCTTATCCAACATATCCAGTCATGGTTACAGGGATTAGACGTACGAAGAAAAGGATGAACGCTGATGGGGCCGTGGGGATGGTGGGATTCGTAGCCAGAACGAGCCTATTCGAATCTGGGACGGATTGGGTTCGCCCGCTGGGAAGGTGCTGGGTTGAGTATGGGAAGGAGCCGCGGAACGATGACTTCCCCATCAGAGGCTGAGCGGCTGTGGGGACTCCAGGCTTCCGGCGCAAGAAGCCAAACAGTAAAGCGGGCGGATTCCCAACAGGTTCCCAACAGCTCGCCGTGGTAGCGTGAGCCGCGTGCGAATCATCCCTTCGCGGCATATCGGCGTGTCAGCATCCCTCCTGGCCGTGGCAATTGGCGCGGCCGCGCTGCTCCAGGGGCATACCCCGGCCTCGATGGCGGAGGATGGTGGGCCGCGCTTGACGGTCGAACGGACGCGGACTCTCGAACTCCCCGGAGGCCGCAGGCTCACGGTAACGGCGATTATCGACCCCCAGCTCGTCGATCCCGAAGAAGCGATGGACGAGCTGGCGCCGGGGTCGCTGCCTATCTCAGTGGGTGCTGGCGGAGCCTCGGCCGCGTTCACGATCTTCGATGTCTGGGCGAAGCCAGACATTCCCGTGACGATGCACTACAGCCCGGATAACGCGCCGGCGCCACAGGGCATTAGCTACACCACGGGCCTCGTGGAGGGCGCCATTGCGAAGTGGGACGCCATTGGCTCGGGGATGAGGGTCGTGTACGGCGAACTGACCAGCCCGATTGCCAGCATGTGCGACAACCCGGACGGCGCCGGGGACGGCATCAACACCATCCAGTGGCGTTCGAACCTGCGCAACGGTGTGCTTGGCAGCACCTGTACCGTCACGAACGGGCGTCTGGACGCCGGCCTCCGTGTTGTCGAAGCGGACATCGTCTTCAGCACGAAGTTCAACTGGTCGTTTGGAGAGGTGACACCGTTGGACGCATACGACTGGCGGAGCACGCTCCTCCACGAACTTGGGCACGTCATCGGCCTTGGGCACACGACGACGGCGGATGCGGTGATGCTCGCTTCCCTGGCAAGGGGTGTGCAGCGGCGCACGCCACAAGATGACGACATCCAGGGTGTCCGCTCGCTCTACGGCCCGGGCCCCGCGCCGGAGGCGAAACCGGTCCCGCAGATCCCGGCGCCGCCCCCGGGGCTGACGAGGAGGGCCACGCTGCCGGTCGTCGGGAAGGGTGAGTGATCAGGGAACTGCTCGTGGTCGGTGCGGCGGTAGCGGTCCCGTTGGTGTCCCGGCAGCGGGTTTAAGCAGCCGCTACGCAGCGCACCTGGAGCCCGACGGCCGCACCAGCAGAGTAAGCTCCACCGGTGTACATCATCCCCTCTGTGGCAACATACGCTTGCCCGGAAGGCGGTAGCCCGAAGTGAACGATCGGCTTGGACGAGTATCTGTGCATATCCGCCGCATCAAGAGCCGCACGTTTTACGAGGGCCCCAACCGTAATTCCGCTTTGCGCCGCTTCGGCGGCGAGCTTGCGGAGTTCCTCAGCTGAGAACCTCACAGACATGACTTGCGAGGACGCTATACGGACCGTGATCGGCTCTTCGCGCATCGTCGTGATGTCGTCATCGGACAACTGGCTTGGGCGGTTTCCCTGCATAGTGAGAGCCTCCAGAACGGGAGTAGAGTGTAGTCTCCGCGGCGTTCGACGGCCAACCGGTGATGAGGTGACAGGTGCCCTGGTCGTCGATCGCCTCTATGACCAACGTAAGAAGTCG
>JANXYE010000122.1 GCA_025350285.1 Chloroflexota bacterium | reverse complement strand
CCGCCGGTGGCGGATGCCGGTGCGCCACACCGAACGCCGTTGAGCGGCTGGAGGCGGGGCGATGACCGACCAACGGCCGGACCGGGTGTACGGCGTGCTTGTGCGCGAGGGACACGTGTTCCTGAGCGCGCACGAGGGGCGGTTTGGGTTGCCGGGCGGGGCCTTCCGTCCGCTGGCGGAGGATCGGAAGGTTGAACTCAAGGGGCACCTGGAGGAGCAGATCGGGGTGCGCGCGACGGCCGTCTGGGCGCAGGGCGGGTTCGACTACCAGCATCCGTCCGAGGACAGGCCCTGGTTCAGCGGCTTCTACTCGGTCTGGGAGTGGCAGGGCGCGGTGAGCGAAGCGGCGGGACGCTGGCTGGACGAAGAGCAGGTGACCTGGCTGCCGGGCCTGCCCGTGAGTCTGCGCATCCTGCTGATCAGCGTGCTGGAAACGGTAGCGGTGAGGACGAGATGAGCAGAATCGAACTTCGGGCATTGGTAAGCCGGGACGGGAAGCTCCTCTTCGTGCGCGAAGGCGCGGCGAGCTGGGGATTGCCCGGCGGAGAGTTGGAGCACGACGACGGCGACGTGGACGCGGCGATGGACACGCTCCTGCGCGGCTACGGCGTCGCCTCGCCGGATATCGCCGAGGATTTCCTCCAAACCGCCTACCTGCCCGAAGACGGCGGCCAGGTGGTGGTCAATCTCTACGCACCGAGCGAGTGGGTGGGCGATCTCACGCTGCCGGAGGGGCACGAGGCCGGCTGGTTCGCGCTCGACGAACTCTCGGGCGTGGATCTCGTCCCGGCCCTGCGCAACCTGGTGCTCTCCGCCTTCGGCCTCGCCGAAATTGATGCGGACGGGGAGTTGCTAGCGCAACTGGGCGTGGAGTTCCGGGCGCAGGCCCTCACCCCCAGCCCCTCTCCCGGCTCGTACCTCGCGGGAGAGGGGAGCAGAGGTCCTGCGCTGTCCGGTGGGAGCGTTATCACCGCGGCGGACCGGCGCGCCGCGGGCCTCGATGTCCTCCGTACACTCCGCGCCACCACCGACGCGGGACCAGCCTTCGCAGCCATGCAGGGCAGCACCCCGGAGATCGCGGGGGATGTGGTCGATTTCGCGCTGGGCGAGGTGTGGAGCGACCCGGCGCTCGATCGGCGAACGCGCAGCCTGCAGGTCGTGGCCATGCTCGCGGCGATGGGCGGGCGCGGCGGACCGCTGCGTTCGCATCTGAACGGGGCGTTGAACCATGGGGCGACTCCTGAACAGCTCGTGCAGACGCTGCGCATGGTGGCGGTCTACGCCGGCTTCCCGGCGGCGTTGGAAGCGTGGCCGCTGATGGAAGAGGTGTTCAAGGCGCGGGGCATCGAACGGCCCGGGAGGCTCGCATGAAACGCAAGAGTGGGACGGCCGACGCGATTGTGCTCGCGCTGCTGGCGCTTATCCATCTGTATTGGGCGGCGGGCGGGAAGCGGCTGCTGACGGGCGCCCTGCCGGCGGGAAGGGGTGGCAAGCCCGCGTTCGAACCGGGCGCGAAGATCACTCTCGTGGTGGCGGGGGCGCTGGGTACGGCCGCCGGAACCGTTTTCGCCGCGAGCCGCTCCGTGCCCCATTCGAAACGCCCGGCGCTCGCTGTCGCCGGCGTGTTCGCGCTCCGGGCGGTTGGCGACTTCCACCATGTTGGCTTCTTCAAGCGCCAGCGAAGGGGCCGGTTCGCGCGGCTCGATACGTGGGTTTACTCGCCGCTCTGCGCGCTGATCTCGGCCCTCAGCCTGGGGGTGGCGCGATGAAGGCCGTCTTCTGGGACCTCGACGACACGGTGTTGAACACCCTCCCCGGCCGGATGCGCTCGCTCAAGCACGCCTACCAGGCCACCGTCGGCGGCTGGGTGGACCCGCTCGAACTCTGGCGTTCGCATCGCGGCCATAGCCTGGAGGCGATGGGCTCGCGCCTGCTCGGCCCGGATGGCGCGCGCTTCGCCCACGCCTACCGCGAGCACTATTGGAACGATCCCAAGCCAATCCACGTTTACGAAGGCGTCCGCGACGTACTCGAATCGTGCATGGCGGAGGGGCTGCTGCTCGCGATCGTGACCTCGAAGGTCGCCTGGGGAGCGGTCCAGGAACTCGAACAGGCCGACATGCTGCGCTACTTCCGCGCCGTCGTCGGGGAAGAGGACACGGAGGAGAAGAAGCCGGACCCGGCGCCGATCTACGAAGCGATGGCCCGCCTGCTGGTCGATGACCCGGAGGACATCCTGTTCGTTGGCGATAGCCCGGCGGACATCCATGCGGCCCGCAACGCGGGCTGCGTCCCGGTAGCGGCGACCTGGGGGAGCATCGACCTCGAACTCCTGCTCGACGCCTCGCCCACGTACGTCGCGCGGACGCCGAACGGGGTGCTCGAAGCGCTCCGCTCGCTGACGAACGGCGGCCCGGCGTGAGCATCGAAAAGCAGGTGACGCATCTGGCGGTGCGCTTCTACCGGGTGGATGGCGTCGAGATGGTGCTTGTGCCGCTGCTCGCGGAGAGCGCGCACTTCACGCTTTCAGCCGGGGATGGCTACTTCCTCGTCTCGCTCGTGGGCGAACCGGGGACAGCCTACCCGTTGAACCTCCGCTCGCCAGGGAGCCTGGATGAGCCGTATCTGGAGAAGAAGTTCCACCTCGACCGTCGCGGATATGCCTACTCGCCGGCCGAACTGGCGGCGGCGCTGGGACAGGTGGCCGAGGACCTGCGGGCGGAGGAGGGACGGATTGACTAGCCCTCACCCCCGACCCCTCTCCCGACTTCGCGGGAGAGGGGAGCAGGCTTTCGGGCCGCTGGCCAGATGCGAGCGCCGGCGCGCGTACGAGCGATTCAGGAGTTGAGACGCCTAAAAGGAGACCGCGATGAAAACGCTGCTGATCGATAACTATGACTCGTTCACGTACAACCTCTACCAGTACCTGGCGGAACTGGGGGAGGAGGTAACCGTCCTGCGCAACGATAAGACGACGGTGGCGGAGTGCCTGGCGCTTGAGCCGGACCACGTCGTCATCTCGCCGGGGCCGTGTACGCCCGCAGAGGCTGGGATCTCGAAGGAGATCATCCGGGCGTTCGCGGGGAAGGTGCCGGTGCTTGGCGTCTGCCTCGGCCACCAGTGCATCTACGACGTGTACGGCGGGACGGTCAGTGGGGCGGGCGAGATCCGTCACGGCAAAACCTCGACGATCAGCCACGACGGCAAGGGCGTGTTCGAAGGGCTGCCGGACGGCTTCTCCGCGATCCGTTACCACTCCCTCGCCGGGACCCCAGAGACTCAACCAGCCGAACTCGAAGTCACGGCGAAATCGGACAGCGGCGTGATCATGGGCGTGCGCCACCGGGAGCTGACGGTCGAAGGGGTACAGTTCCACCCGGAGTCGATCGGGACCGAGTACGGCAAAGAACTGCTCAAGAACTTCCTCGCTATGAAGGGCGGACGGCGATGATGGGCCGTTCGCGATTCACGCCGACCAGTGACGATTCACCGTTGGGACGACGCTGATGGCCATTCAGGATGTTATTCGGGCGCTGGTTGAAGGCCAGGCGGTGCGCGGCGAGGATGTTGCGGCCGCGCTTGAGACGATGATGACCGGCGAGGCCACGCCAGCGCAGGTTGGCGCTTTCCTGGCGGTGCTCCGGGCACGGGGCGAGACGCCCGAGATTATTGCCGCCTGTCTCGGCGTGACGGAGAGGCACGCCGAGTACGTGCCGGTGGAGGGCGCTATCGACATCGTCGGGACGGGCGGTGACGGGACGGACACGTTCAACGTCTCGACGGCGGCGGCGATAGTCTGCGCGGCCGCCGGGGTGCGCGTGGCGAAGCACGGCAACCGCGCCGCGTCCTCAAAATGCGGCAGCGCCGATGTACTCGAAGCGCTTGGCGCGAAGCTCGAAATCAGCGGAGCGCAGGCGGCGGCAATCATCGAGGAGTGCGGATTCTGTTTCCTCTTCGCCCAGCGGTTTCACCCGGCCTTCCGCCACGTCGGGCCAGCTCGCCGTGAAATCGGCGTGCGCACGATCTTCAACGTCCTTGGCCCGCTTTCGAACCCGGCGCGGGTACGCGTGATGGTTGTAGGCGTCGGTTCGAAGGCATTGGGGCCAATCGTCGCCGAAACCTTCCGGCTGCGCGGGATGGACCGCGTCATGGTCGTCCACTCCGCCGATGGGATGGACGAGATTTCGCCCGCCGGCCCGACCTTCGCCTGGCTGCTCGAAAAGGGCGTGGTCACCGAGAAGGAGCTGAGCCCGGCCGATTTCGGCCTGGCACTGGCCCCGGCATCGGCGGTGGCAGGCGGCGACGCGGCCACAAACGCGGCGACGATGCGGGCGGTGCTCGGCGGCGAATCCGGGCCGGTTTCGGACTTCGTAGTGATGAACGCCGCCGCCGGGCTCTACGTGGCCGGGCGCGCGGCCGACCTGCGGGCCGGGGCCGAACAGGCGCGGGCGGTGCTGCGAAGCGGCACGGCGCTTCTCACCCTCGACCGCTACGTGGCCCTTACGCGGGAGGCGAGCGGTGCCTGAAGCAACGATCCTCGACACAATCGTGGCCCGGCGGCGGGAGGACGTGCGCGAAGCGAAGAGCGCCGTGCCGTTCGTTGCGCTGCGCGAGAAGCTGCGCTCGGCGCCCCCCGCGATCGACTTCGGGGCGCGGCTGCGAGCGGCTGCCCCGGTCGCGCTGATCGCCGAGATCAAACGCGCTTCGCCGAGCAAGGGAGACATCGCGCCCGCCATCGTGGCCCCACGGCAGGCGATGAAGTACGCCAGGGCCGGAGCGGCCGGCATCTCCGTGCTCACCGAACCGGCCTGGTTCAAGGGCACCCTGGACGACATGCTGCAGGTGCGGCAAGCGGTCGGCCAGCTCGGCCCGCAACGCCCGGCCGTGCTCCGCAAGGACTTCATCATCGACGAATACCAGGTGGTGGAGGCGCGGGCCTACGGCGCGGACGCCATCCTCCTGATTGTGGCTTGCCTCGACGACGCGACGCTCAAGGGCCTGCTCGGCTTCTCCCGCGATTGCGGCATGGAGCCGCTGGTCGAAGTGAGCAACGCCGCGGAGATGGAGCGCGCCGTGGCCGTGGGCGCGAGCGTCATCGGGATCAACAACCGCGACCTGCGCAGCTTCAACGTGGACCTCGGGACGACAGACCGGCTGGCCGGCATGGTCCCGGAAGGGACGCTCCTGGCGGCCCTCAGCGGGATTCACGGCCGGGCGGATGTCGAGCGTTTCCAGGCGGCCGGGGCGGGTGCGGTGCTGGTCGGCGAGGCGCTGATGGAGGCCGAAGACCCGGCGGCGAAGGTACGGGAGCTGCTGGGGTCGATTCACGATTCGGGAGGTGCGCGGTGAACCGTTGGAGCCGATGCTCGCGGACACAGTACCGCGACCTCATGGGAGCGGTCACGTCGCTGCCGCTGGAGGCCAGGCGCTCCGCTGGTCTCCCCTCGCCCCGCGCACGGCGAGAGGGGCCGGGGGTGAGGGGTGAACAGTACCGCGACCCCACGGGAGCGGCCCGCTTCTCCCCCGGTCGCACAGGGGTTCAGCGTCTCGCCCCGG
>JANXYE010000288.1 GCA_025350285.1 Chloroflexota bacterium | reverse complement strand
AGGGCGAGGTTCTCCGCCACCTCGCCAACCGTCCGAGGCCCCGGGATCGCCGACACGACCGCCGGGTGCGCGAGCACGAACCGCAGCGCCGCCGCCTTCAGCGACACCCCATGCCGGTCGCAAATGCCCTTCAAACGCCGGGCCCGTTCGAGAATCTCGGGCGGCGCGGGCCGGTAGTTGTAGTTCGCCGGCGCATCAAGGTCCGAAGCGAGGATGCCACTGTTGTACGGCCCGCCCACCACCACACCGATTCCGCGCTCCTGGCAGTACGGCAGGAACTCAGCCGCCGAGGTCTGTTCCAGCAGCGTGTAGCGCCCCGCCAGCAGGAACACATCGAAGTCGCCCTCTTTCGCGAACCGCAGCTCCATCTCCCACTGGTTCATCCCCGCGCCGATTGCCTTTACGACGCCCTGCGCACGGAGTTCCGCGAGCGCAGGAAACGCTTCACTGATCGCCTGCTCCCAGTGTTCGTCGGCGTCGTGGATGTAGAGGATGTCCACCCGGTCCAGGCCCAGACGGCGAAGGCTCGCCTCGAGCGAGCGCAGGACGGCGTCCCGGCTGAAGTCGAAGTGCCAGCCACGCCGGCTGTCGTCGAGGATGCGGCCCACCTTCGTCGAAACCACGATCTCGTCCCGCGGCACGCCCGAAAGCACCTCACCGAGGTAGCGCTCGCTTTCGCCCAGGCTGTAGAGCGGGGCGGTATCGAAGTAGCGCACGCCCTGTTCGAACGCCGCGCGCACCATCGCCGCCGGCTCCAGCGGCTCCTCCCGCCCCGGCGCGGGCGCGAAGTGAGCGCCCCCAAACCCGATGCGTGAAACGCGGACCCCAGTGTCCCCAACCGCCACGCGCTCCAGCGGGTCGAACATGGCCTCTCCTCCTTCGGCCTTTCGGCCAGACGTGTCCCAGTATGCCGCGGCGTCCAACTCGGAACAGGATGGACGTCAGATTTTTGGACAAGGGCAGGGAACCCCCGTTCGGCCGCATCTTGGCCGCCCCGGCCGCGGGCTCACTGGAGACTGAACCGCTCCGTATCCGTCGCGGCTAGGATTGGAGATGTGGGGCCGAGTCGGCGGGCGGCAATCCTAGCCGCGACTGGCGAACGAGCGGTTCGGTCACGCACGTGCCGCGCCCGAGCGGGCCGCTAAAATCTGACGGCCACCCCTCGGAACTCGGCCCTCGGTACTCAATGGCGTATGCTTCCGCCTCACTCTACGAAACCGGGAGGCGCCGATGGGCGCACTTTCGCACATCAAGATCTGCGACTTCACGGGCCAGCTCGCTGGCGCCGGGGCAACGCGTTTTCTCGCCGCCTTCGGGGCTGAGGTCATCCGTATTGAGGACCCCGCGAACGAAGGCCGTTGGGACATCCTCCGCGGGCTGCCGCCGTACGTGGACCAGCGCCGCGGGATCAACCTCGGCGGCGCCTTCAATAACCACAACGTCGAAAAGCTCGGCATCACGCTCAACCTCCGCACGGAGCGCGGCAAGGAGATCTGCCGGCAGCTCATCGCCCGCGCCGATGTCGTAAGCGAGAACTTCGCGGCCGGCGTGCTTGACCGCTGGGGCCTCACCTACGAGGCGATGAAGGCCATCAACCCGGACATCATCTACGTTTCGAACTGCGGCTTCGGCCACGAAGGCCCGTACGGCCACTACAAGACGTGGGGCCCGATCGTCCAGGCGGTCGCCGGGCTGACCTTCGCCTCCGGCCTCGCGGGACAGCCACCAGCCGGCTGGGGCTACTCCTACATGGACCATACCGGCGCCTACTTCATGGCCATCGCCATCCTCGCCGCGCTCCGGCATCGCAACCGCACGGGCGAGGGCCAGCATGTGGACCTCGCGTGCGTGCAGGCGGGCGCCACCCTGAACGGCCCGGCGTTGCTCGACTTCACCGTGAACAACCGGCCGCTGCGCCGCCCCGGTTCGCCCGATTCGAACCGTAGCGATTCGCCCGCGATGGCCCCCCACGGCATCTACCCCGCCGAGGGCGAAGACAACTGGGTCGCCATCGCCTGCCGGGACGACCAGGATTGGCGCATGTTCGCCGGCGTCGTCGCTGAACCGTGGACCGAAGACCCCCGCTTCTCCACGGTTGCCAGCCGAAAAGCGAAAGAGGATGAACTCGACGCGTTCGTCGCCGGCTACACTCGAACGCGGGGCCACTTCGCCCTCGCCTCCCGGCTACAGGCCGCCGGGATTCCCGCCGCCGCGGTCCAGCGGCCTGGCGAGCGCATCGACCACGACCCCAACACCGAAGCCTGGGGACTCTGGCCCACGGCCCACCACAGCGAGATGGGCGACGTCCGCGTAGACGGCCTGCCGGTGCATTTCTCGAAGACGGACTGGTCGATTTCGCGCGGCGGGCCATGCCTCGGCGAACACAATGCGTACGTGCTCGGCGAACTCCTCGGCATGGACGCCGCCGAGATCGCCGCCTTGCGGGCGGAGGGCGTGATATGACCAGCGCCCCACTGGAAGGCATCCGCGTACTCGAGTTCTGCGACGAAAAGGGGGCCTGGGCCGGCCGGCTGATGGCCGGGCTCGGCGCCGATGTCACCAAAATCGAACCGCCCGGCGGCGACCTCACCCGCGCCTACGCACCGTTCCTCGATGACGAACCCGGCCCGGAGCGCAGCCTCTACTTCTGGCACTACAACGGGGGCAAGCGCAGCCAGGTGATTGACGTGGAGACGGACGCCGGCCGCGGACGCTTTCGTGAACTCGCCGCCAGCGCCGATATCATCATCGAGAGCCAGGCGCCCGGCCGGATGGCCCAACTCGGCCTCGACTATCCGGACCTGCAGCCCGCCAATCCGGGGCTCATCTACGTGTCGATCACCCCGTTCGGGCGGAACAGCCCGCGGGTAGACGAGCAGGCCACGGACCTGACGCTCGCGGCCGGGGGCGGCTTCGCCTGGATGAACGGCTACGACGACCATTCGCTCCCGGGCGTCCGCGGCGGCGGCAACCAGGCCTACCAGACGGGCTGCCACTTCGCCGTCATGTCCGCCCTGACCGCCCTGCTCTACCGCGACCTCACGGGCGAAGGGCAGTTCATCGATGTGAACATCCATGCGGCACTCAACGTGACCACCGAAGCCGGAAGCTACACCTGGCTCGTCAACCAGGGCACTGTCCAGCGCCAGACTGGCCGCCACGCCGGGGTCAGCCCGAGCATGCCCAGCCAGGTGCGTTGCGCCGACGGCCGCTACGTGAACACCGGCGTCCCGCCGCGCAAGCCCGAGGACTTTCGCCAGATGATCGCCTGGCTGACGGATCTGGGCATGCTCGACGACTTTCATCCCGCACCCCTGCTCGAACTGGGGATGCAGCGCGATCGCATCGACCTCTCGCGCATCGCCGAGGACCCGGAGCTCCAGGCCATCTTCGGGGCCGGCCGGGAGGCGTACGAGTTCATCGCCAGCCGCATCGACGCCTATGCCTTCTTCAGTGGCGGCCAGGAGCGCGGCTTCCAGGTGGGCATCATCTATCCGCCGGAGGATGTCTTCAGCGACCCGCATTTCGTCGCCCGGGGCTACCCCGTGCAGGTCGAACACCCGGAACTGGGCCGCACCTTCACCTATCCCGGCGCGGCGATCACGTTCACCGGCTCGCCCATGGTCCCACCGAGCCGCGCGCCGTTCCTGGGCGAACACGACCCTGGGGGCCGGCCATGAACACCGCTGAACTCTTCACACCCTGGGAGATCACCTGGACGGGGCTCGTGGCCGGTCTCATCGCCGCCGCTATCCTCTTCTATTATCCGTGGGGACGTGTTCGCTGGCGATTCGTCCTTACCGGCGTCGCCACCACCGCCGGCTGGATTGGCTGGAATTTTGTCCTCCGCCAGACCAGCGCCGGGGCTCTCACGCCGGACGGCCCCTTCGACCTCAGCTGGCAGGATGTTGGCAGCGCGGTTACGGCCTTCACGGCCGTCAGCCTCGCGCTCGGCATCCGCGAGCACCGTCAGCCCGCCGGTACCGTCGTTGCCGCCGCCTTCACGGTCGCGATGACGACGCTCATTTGGGACCGCTTCGTACTCTGACGGTCTCTGTCTCTGGCGGAGTGTCGAACATCTCCATCTCCGCGGCATCGGGACGTTCGAAAAACACCGGCCAGCTTTCGAGCTGGTCCCGGGTGATGGGGACGGCTCCCCATGCGGCCTCAGAGTTGCGGACCTCAATAGGCAAGCAGCGCCATCCACTCGTCACCGCGGAGCCGAAGAGCCAGAAGCCGCTGTTCGATCTGCCGGGCGAGGGTTGTCTTGCCCGCGCCGGGGAGTCCGCGGATCAGGATCAATCGCGCGGGCGTGTGAGGCATATCACGACCTTCGCGTCAGCCACCCGGTGGCGCAAGCTGACCGGCAGCGCATCGACAGCGGTGGCGCCGAACCCGGGGCTCGTTTCTCGCTGAGTCGGCAAGGGACACCAGAGTGGCGCCGTTTCCCGCGCCCGCGCCGCGGGGCAACGGCCGCCGGCGTCGCGCGGTCAGGCTTCGGCCGATTGTGATCCCCGCTCCACGCCCAGGCGGGCGGCCAAGGCGTTGGCCACCCACCATGCCACCAATCCAGCCCCGGCGCCCACCGCCGCGCCCGCGACGACATCGCCCGGGTAGTGCACCCCGACGAACACACGGCCTATTCCGATGAGGATGACGAACACGGCAAGCGGCACAGCCGCCCGCCGCCACGCGAGCGCGCCAATGGTTGCCGCTGCCGCGGCCACGGCGGCGTGGTCCGATGGAAACGAATTATTCGCGGCGTGCGAAATGAGGCGGACCGTGTCCGGGTCGCTGGCGAACGGTCTGGGCTCGTACCAGAGCTGGCCGAGCGCGAACACGAACGCCAGGGCGACGGCCGTCGCGGCCACGCCGGCGAGCGCCACCCGCAGAGAGCGTCCCCGCCGGCGCCGCGCCTCGATCAGCCCCAAAGCAACCAGTGCCGCCCCTAAGACGAAGATGAGTTCCTTCGCGGCGAAGCGGCCTGCCCCGTCCAGCAGGTCCGACCGGCCGGCGGCGCCGTTGATGAAGTCGAGCAGGGCCTCGTTCACGCTCCGATGATACAGCCGTGGCGGGAACGGGCTCAGGTTCGCCTTGCCGGCGACTTTACGCCGTGCTGTGCCTTACGCCCGGCACGAGGCCGGTCCAGTGGGCGGGCGGCGGCTCATCTTGGTGAGCTACACTTGCCTGCCATGGAGGCGCGCCCATACCCCGCCTGGCCGGAGGAAGTACGGAGGCGCCGCTTCGCGCAGGAGTTCGTATTGCGCCTTC